>NZ_PCZF01000034.1:0-18241 GCF_002554115.1 Lactobacillus sp. UMNPBX4 | reverse complement strand
GAATTTAAGCAAATATTGGAACAGAAGATGGTCAAAAGACCAATTTTCTTTGTTCAAAAATAAAAATAGACAGAAAAAGACGGTCAAGCAACTCAAATTAAGAGTTGGATTGATCGTCTTTCAGTATCTAAGGGTTAGTTTTTTCCCAGACACCTCATTTTTAACAAAAGATATTAAAAAAACAAAATAAAAAATGGTTAAAGTTAACCATTTTTGCTAAAAATTATTATTTAATCTTATCTTCAATTGTGCCGTCGCTATGAGCAATGATTACCTCATCACACATATCAAGGAATAAGCCATGTTCAACTACACCTACAGTATGGTCAAGATAATCGGCTAAACCATGTGGTGCTGGAACTGGATCGGCAGCCAAATCAATAATGTAGTTGCCATAGTGCGTGATGTAACGCTTATCGCCATCCATTCGCCATTGTGGCTTCAAGCCTTCTTGCTTAAAACGCTTAAAGTTTTGTTCACAAGAAATAGGCAATACTTCAACTGGCAAAGGAAATCCACTTAATCTGTGGACAAGTTTTGATTCATCCACAATCCAGATAATCTTTTTAGAATTAATGGCAACATTCTTTTCAAGGGTTAAGGCACCACCGCCGCCCTTAATTCCGTCTAAGTTGTCGGCAACACGATCAGAACCATCAACAGTTAAATCAACTTGATCAACATCAGCTAATTCACTAACTTTAAAGCCTAAGTCTTCAAGTTGCTTTTTACTTCTATTACTGGTAGTAACGATTGCTTTTAACTTTAAGCCATCATTATCCTTGCGCTTGCCTAAAGCATCAATAAAGAAAGCAACGGTTGAACCAGTACCTACGCCTAAAATCATGCCAGATTTTACCATGCTTGCTGCCTTCTCAGCAGCTTCTTTTTTCAAGCGATCTTGTTCTGTTTTATCCATTATTCATCGTCCTCCATTGCATTTTCTACTTCTTTGGCAGTAGGAATTGAAGGTTGGGCACCTAAACGTTGAACGGCAATTGATGAAGCACGACTAGCAATTTTAGCGGCTTCTTCAAAGTTGGACAAGTCTGCTTTTAAATTGCTTGCCAAGTAACCAATAAAGGTATCGCCTGCACCAGTGGTATCAGTTGCCTTAACCTTGTAAGCTGGTACCAAAGTTTCAATATCTGCAGATGAGATATAGGCACCTTTATCACCATACGTAATTACTACATTTTTTACGCCAAGAAGATGCAACTTTTCAGCATTCGTTGCCAAAGTTGAATTATCCTTTATTTGGATGCCCGTAATCTTGGCACTTTCAGTTTCATTTGGCGTAATAATATCTGTGTATTGCAACAATTCTTCCGGAATTTTATCAATAGCAGGTGCAGGATTTAAAATTGTGATTTTTCCTGCCTTTTTAGCCAACTTGAAAGCCTCAATTGTTGCTTCAAGTGGGGTCTCGAATTGAGCAATCACACAATCTACATCTTTAAACAAATCACTAGCAGCCTGAATATCCTCTACAGTTAATTCATAGTTAGCGCCATGATCAATAATGATATCATTTTGTCCTGCTTCATTAAGCGTGATATAAGCATGACCGGTCTTGCTTCCTATCGTGGTTTGAACATAGGTAGTGTCAACGCCATAGCTCTTCAATTGATGGGTGATATAACCGCCTTCGCTGTCTTCACCGACACGATTAATAAAATAAGTCTCTGCGCCACTTTTAGCTGCAGCGATAGCTTGGTTTGCACCTTTACCACCACCAGCAGAGGTTATTTCTGTGGCATTAATTGTTTCACCTGGTTTTGGAAAGTCCTTTACGTGCAATGTAGTATCAACATTGCTTGAACCTATAACTACAATCTTCTTCATGAGCATCCCTTCTTAGAAATGTATTTAATCATTTCAATTATATCAAAAAAACGCATTCAATCTCGCGAATGCGTTTTTTGACATTTTAATGTAAAATACCGCCATTGACGAAGCCCTTAAGTCGCTCTGCTTCCCATTTTAAAGTATCGGAATCATCGACTTGCGAGATCTTATAGCCAACAAAATATGGTGAGGCATAAAAACGTGGAATAATCTTGCAGCAAG
This sequence comes from Lactobacillus sp. UMNPBX4, assembly GCF_002554115.1. Taxonomy (NCBI): domain Bacteria; kingdom Bacillati; phylum Bacillota; class Bacilli; order Lactobacillales; family Lactobacillaceae; genus Lactobacillus; species Lactobacillus sp. UMNPBX4. Next base: position 16,171 of record NZ_PCZF01000034.1, on the reverse strand, counting down.
TTCCTTTGCCATCATTAATCGGATAAAAGAATAAGTTGTATGAATCTACACCGTGTGACAAAACAGAACGCATATATTGCGCACCTTTTTGAATTAAATCTGCCCACGTTTCTAAATTGGTATTATCTTGAGTTAAGATATTTACTTCTTGATAGCCTTGAATCGGATAAGCTGAAAGATTCATTTCTACTGAACCAGATCGACCAACCTCAAAGCCTTTGAAATTGTCAGGTCCAATATCGTGATAGCCATCTTTATGGTAAAGCCCAACAATCTGCATGTGGGGATGCGTTAAAGAACCATCAGATTTAGGACCAAAGTTTTTATACCAAAGAACACTTTCATAGCGGCCTGAGTTATTCATCTTTTGAAAACATTTCAGTCCAAACTTCATTAATTCTTGATTGTCTTCGCGTGTATAAGTTGAAATATCACCTTGGTGATCGCTTGATTCAATCAGAATTGTTTGGTCAGTATCCTGTAAAGTTGGATATTTATTCTTTAACCAAATTTTATCCCCATCTTTTTCATAGATATTGGTTAAATGTGCAACGTCACAGAAGGGGCAACCTGCATTTTGGTTACCCTGACGATTACCATAATCATAATCATAAGGCTTACGTTTACCGATTGAATATTCATATACTAAAGGATTTTTGTCCATATTTTCCACCTGCTAAAAATATTTACTTACTTTCAATATTAGAATCATTATATTTCGGTGTCAATTATGAACAATATTATATTTTATCTGTGAATAGTACGCTTATCTATGGTAAACTACCTTTGAAATGTAAAAAAGCGAAAGGCAGAAAAAATGAAATTTTACAAAAAAATGGCACTAATTGGAGCTTCCGTTTTAGCAGTTGCCAGTCTTAGTGCTTGTTCAAACAACAATAGTAGTTCTAAGAGTTCTTCTAAGATTCCTACTAAGATTAGCAAGAAGACAACGATTAACTTTTGGTACTCATTAACTGGTACTTCTCAAAGTGCTTTAAAGAAGTTAACTAATGACTTTGAAAAGAAAAATCCCAACATTCATATTAAGTTGCAAAGCCAAGGTGGTAACTATTCTGACTTGCAAGCCAAGCTTGTTTCAGGACTTCAATCACCAAAAGATTTGCCAACCATTACTCAAGCTTATCCAGGCTGGCTTTACAATGCCGCTAAGAATAAGATGTTGGTTAACTTAACTCCATACGTTAATAATAAAGAAATTGGTTGGGGTTCATACAAAGACAGTGGTATTAAGAAGGCACTCTGGGACGGCGCCAACATCAACGGCGTACAATACGGTGTGCCATTTAACAAGTCTGTAGAAGTGCTTTTCTACAACAAGACTTTGCTTGATAAGTATGGCGTTAAGGTTCCAACTAACATGAGTGAACTTGCTTCTGCATCAGCTAAGATCTACCGTGAAAGTCACCATAAGGTACGTGGCATGGGCTTCGATGCACTTAACAACTACTACATGATGCAAATGAAGGAAACTTACGGCAAAGACTTTAACAAGAACTTGAACTTTGCTGCTAAAGATTCTATAAAAGCCATCAACTACTACGCTAACGGCGTTAAGGCTGGCTACTTCATGCAAGCTGGTACACAAAAGTACATGTCAACTCCATTTAACAATGGTCAAGTTGCCATGTTCATCGGTTCAACTGCTAACGAAGCCTACCTTAAGCAAGGTCTTAAGAAGGGGTACGTTTACGGCGTAGCTGCTCGTCCAAGTCAAATGAACGTACAACAAGGTACTGACATCTACATGTTCAAGAAGGCTAGCGCAATGCAAAAGGCTGCCGCATTCAAGTACCTTAAATTTTTAACTTCTAAGTCATCACAACTTTACTGGGCAAAGCAAACTGGTTACATGCCAGTTAACACTGCTGCTTTGAACGACTCAGCTTACCAACAAGCTAAGAACAGCAAGATTCCAGCAATTTTAGCTAAGACTTCCAAGAACCTTTACTTCTTACCTGTAACTAAGAATTCAATAACTGCATACGACCAAGTTAACGTTAATATGCAAAACATCTTGGCAAAGGCATCTAAGAAGCAATCATGGACTAATGATATTAAGACTGGTAAAGATAAGCTTGATGCTGCTTGGAAGCAATAATAAAGAAATAAATTGATCAATTTAAAAGAGGCTCCATTTTGGAACCTCTTTTTTAATTGCTAAATTAGCTAATATGATCTTCAATCCCTATCTTTAAGAAGTTCCGACTTAAACAACGTGGCCAACTTAGCCAAACTACTATGATCCGGATAATGCTCTACCATCCGATCAATTTTTTCAGTCGCCATCTTCTTAATCTCATCAGCCGAACTAATCTTTTCAATGAACTCGGTCAAATCCCCAGACCTAGTAAGCAACTTATGTTCACTTCTAGCTTCTGCCAAGAATGCCTGATCAATCTCCCGCAACTTCACACTGCCATCAGGATTAAACAAATATCCACCCCACATATGCTGTTTAATTGGCTTCATTGGTTCACTATCCACGTAACACAATTTACCGACCATATGGTGTGTTTCAGTGATTCCCAACGTAACTGGATCATATATATCGACATAATTAAAAATCTTCTCTCGCATTAAGGCAACTCGCCTACGTTCTTTTGGCGTAAACAATAACCAAATATTGGTTCCTTCATACAAGTATGCAGCTCCAATTGCCTCTGGATGATGACAATTAGCCAATGCAAATTGAGCATTAATCGCACCTAAAGAATGACCATATATGTAAATTTGTTTTCCCTTAAACTGACTAATCGTTTCATTTAATAATTTACTAGCAGATTTTAATTGGCTAGGAACTCGTCTTTCATGCGATAACATCGCACGCAAAATCGGTAGATTGGTTTTAAACCACTCATCTCTCCAAGTCTGCGGATTTCCTCTCTTTATGCCGTATGATCCTTTAAATAAGATTGTCACTTCATGCGGATTACTAATGATAAACGCACGCATGCCATCTTCTGCATGAACGTTGCGACAGACAATTCCAATGTGATGGTTACCAATTACGATTTCTTCGCCCAATTTTAATTCATCATAAGATTTTTTAGTTAATTCAATTCGCTCTAGATCTGTTAATTGTTCATTTACATTCATAATTTTTATCCAAACAAAAAAACTAACTTCTACTCTCATAGTAGCATAGTTAGTTTTTTGGTCTAGACATAAAGCTCTAGTTATATTTCTTTTGTAAGTAATTGGCCACTGTTGACAAGCAGAAACATACAACAAAGTACATGATCGCAATAATGACGTACATTGGAATTAAATAAGTCGTATTTTGACTGTAGATAATTTGTGCATGATATAAAAGTTCTGGCAACACGATAATTGTCGCAAGTGACGTATCTTTAACCAATGATACGAACTGTGAAAGAAGAGCTGGAATCATGTTGTGCAAAGCTTGTGGCATCACAACATGGTACATCGCTTGACCATAACTCATACCATTAGAGCGGGCACCTTCCATTTGTCCTGGATCAACTGAACCGATCCCTGAACGAACGATTTCTGCAAGCATTGCTCCTTCAAAGATTACCAATGCCGCAATTGAAGCCGTTGTTGGATTCGTTACAATTCCCAGTTGAGGAAGTCCGAAGTAACTAAAGAAGATAATAAGCAAAAGTGGCAAGTTACGGATAATATCGATAATAAAGCCCACGATTGCTGAAACATATTTGATTTTCATATAACGAATCAGACCCAAAATCAGACCAACTACAAAACTAAGTGCAATTGAAATCAACGAAACATAGATCGTTACCCAAAGTCCCTGCAACAAGAAGCGGAGATCAACCCATGAATACGCATGAATAAAAGTTTCCATTTTCTATCCCCTTCCTATTGTGCTAACTTTTTCTCTAAGTGACGCATGTAGTAGCTAAGTGGCAATGTCAAAATCAAGTAAAATAGTCCTACAATGACGTAAGTATCAATCGTTCTAAATGTTGAAAATGCGATTAATTGTGCTTGATACATCAAGTCAAAACCAGCTACGAAGGCCAAAACTGAAGAGTTCTTAACCAAGTTTACGAATTGGTTGCCGAGTGGTGGAATCACGATCTTCATTGCTTGTGGCAAAATGACATAACGCATCGCTTGCGTATAAGTCATCCCGTTTGAACGAGCGCCTTCCATTTGTCCATCACCAATTGAATTAATACCTGCACGCACTGTTTCAGCAATAAATGCGGAAGTATAAAGCGTCAATCCAATCGTACCTGCTTGAAAACCTGACAGCTTAACAATATAGCGTGGCACGATCAAATAGAAGATCATAACGATAACCAACAATGGAATATTTCTGAAAATTGCAATATAGATCTTCGCAATTACACGTCCAAATTTAGGTGGTGCAACTTCAAGCAAAGCAAAGAACACACCCAAAATCAAACTAAAAATCAAGGCAATAATACTACATAAAATAGTATTCCAAAAACCTGTTAAAAAACTTCCCCAGTTATTAGTAATAATTTGCCACATTATTTCAGTACCCCCTTAAGACTAAAACCAGGAATTCCTGCAAACCATTTCTTAATTAAACGGTCATAAGTACCATTTTTTTCAAGCTGATCTAAGGCCTTATTAATATGATCAACCATATCCTTTTGTCCCTTATTCACAGCTATACCATAAGGTGCATTGTTATAAACGCCACCTACTAATTTATAACCTGGATTTTCTTGTGCAATACCGGCAAGCAGACCATTATCTGTAGTTAAAGCTACACCTTGATTTGCCTTTAAAGCTGACATTGCTTGACCATAATCATCATATTGAAGAACTCGTGCCTTCGGCGCAAACTTATGCACGTCATCTACGGCCGTCGTTCCCTTTACAGCCAAAACTGTTTTACCATTTAAATCCTTAACGCTTTTAATTTTGCTATTATCTGGAACAAGCAAAGATGAACCAGCTGGGAAATATGGCTTAGAAAAATCGACTTGTTTCGCACGTTCCGGCGTAATGGTCATTGTAGCCAAAACCGCATCGATATTTCCATTCTTAAGCAAAGGAATTCTAGTATTGGCTGTCGTTGTTACAAAACTGGCAGTAGCATCTTTACCTAGCATTTGCTTAGTTAAGGCATGTGCCAAATCAATTTCAAAGCCTTCAATCTTGCCAGTTTTAACATTAGTTAAACCAAATAATCTGGTATCAGCTCTAACGCCCCAAATTATTTGCTTATTTTCCCTTACTTTTTGATAAACGTTTTGATTATTTCTTTTACCGCAAGCAGTTAATGCAAAACACAGAAAAAATAATAGCGGAATTAAAAGGAATCTTTTTGCTTTTTTCATAATAATTACCTTAGTCTTTAGAAATAACCTTGCTTAAGAATTGACGAGCACGTTCAGTATCAGGATGTGCAAAGAATTCTTCTGGTTTGCGATCTTCCAAAATTTGTCCCTTATCAAAGAAGATCAAACGATTACTTACTTGTTTAGCAAAGCCCATTTCGTGAGTAACCACGACCATTGTAATACCTTGTTCAGCAACGTACTTCATAACGTCAAGCACATCTTCAATCATTTCTGGGTCCAAGGCACTAGTTGGTTCATCAAATAAAATTGCCTTAGGGTGCATTGCAAGTGATCTGGCAATGGCTACACGCTGCTTTTGACCACCTGATAAATGACGAGGGTATGAATTAATCTTATCTGCCATACCAACTTTCTCAAGATATTCCATTGCTACCTTACGATTTTCATCATCAGGTCTTTTAAGCACGATCTTAGGTGCCAACATTACATTTTCAAGCACAGTGTGATTATTGTACAAATTGAAGTGCTGGAATACCATTCCTACATTCTTGCGAATCTTGTTGATATCAGTCTTTTTATCAGCTAAGTCATAACCTGTTACAATCAATTGACCACTGTTAATTGGTTCAAGTCCATTCATTGTTCTGATTAAAGTACTCTTACCAGAACCTGAGGGACCAATAATTGAAACCACTTGGCCTTCATCAATTTTTAAGTTAATATCTTTCAATGCATGAAGCTTTCCGTAATATTTATCAACATGTTTAAATTCAATAATTGCTGCCATGGTTTCTACCCTTTCTTTCGTTTTATGTTATGTAATAATACTATTTTACCTTTTTTATGGTTAAAACTAAACAACTATACCAGTCAAAATGATACGTTTATAATATCGCTAATAATATTCATTCGGATTTTCAAAAAAGCTATTCGATTTTATTCAAAAAATCAAATATAACTTGGTAATTTTACGAATTTTGTATAGATTATAAACTTCATTTAGAAGACAAAGAAAAAGCCCTTCGTCTTCCTGTTACAGGGACGAAAGGCTTTTTCCGCGGTACCACCCAAATTGTCTATTAAATAGACCATCTCATGAAGCACAATCATGCTCCACCGGCAAGGTAACGTACCGGAAACGTCTCGACCTACTTTAATAATTATTATTTCGGTGAGCTGCTAAAAGTGTTTTTCAATAATCCAGGGTCTACTGACTTCTCACTACCATCAGTTCACTGCAAAGAATAGATTATCTACTCGTCTTTTTCATAGCCTTTTAATTTATTGATATATATTTAACAGTATTTTTTATAAAAATGCAAGGCAATTTCCTTACTTTTGAAAAGAAGTTTGATTTTAGAGCAAATTAGGTCTGTTAATATTCGGAAAATAGCTTAAAATGTTTATTGATATGTAGAAAAATAAAGGAGTTTATGATGGGAAAACTTGAAAAACCTGTTATTATCGGAATTGCTGGGGGATCGGGAAGTGGCAAAACTACCATTGCCCACGAGATTGCTAATAATATTAACGAACACGATCGTATTATGATCATGACGCAAGATTCTTATTATAAGGACAATACCGGCGTACCAATGGAAGAACGGATGAAGATCAACTACGATCACCCTGACGCTTTTGATATGCCACTGCTTGAAGCACAACTTAATCAATTGATGCACAGAAAGCCAATTGAAATGCCAACTTATGATTTCACTGCTCACACAAGAAGTGATGAAACCATTCACGTTGAACCTGCCGACATCATTATTTTGGAAGGAATTTTGGTTCTTTTCAACGAAGATATCCGCAACTTAATGGATATTAAAGTCTACGTTGATACTGACGATGACATTCGCTTCATTCGCCGACTTGAACGCGATATGAAGGAACGTGGTCGTTCTCTTGATTCTGTCATTAACCAATACCTTGGTACGGTAAAACCAATGTACAATCAATTTATCGAACCAACTAAGCGTTACGCTGACATCATTGTGCCAGAAGGCGGAGAAAATGATGTGGCAATCGACATGCTTACTACTAAATTACAATCAGTTTTAAACCAATAAAAAAATGGGGCTAAGCTCCATTTTTTATTTTTTTATTATTTGGATTCTTCAGATGCATGACTATCACGCAAAATCCGATTATACTTTTTAGCAAATACGAGAATCAATACAATTCCTGACACAATATATAATGCAGCCGCAATAATATAAGCATTGGCATAACCTTGTTGCGTCTTCAAAAGATAGAATTCAGTAAATAATCCATCGATGACGCCAACAACTGACAATGCAATTTCAATTACCGCACTAAAGGCAGGACGCATATCCTTATCTACTAAAATCATTTGTACTTCTTGTTGTACAGGCATAGAGGCATTTGCAAGGCCTGAACGGAAGAATAAAATTGTGCCTACAACTGCAAATAAAGCGGCACCCGTTCCGAGCATCTTGGCATTGGCCATTACTAACATTAATGGTGCACAAATGATTGTACTGATCGCAATCGTCATAATTGAACCTAACTTCTTAGCAAAATAAGGTGCAAAGAAGTAACCTACAAAGATGGCAACGGTTTGTAACGTATTAATAGTTGAAGTTATTCCCCGTGGAATATGTAAAATACTGTTCAAATAAATTGGCACGTATTGGATAAACAATCCAGCACCTAATTGGACAGCACATAAATAAAGTACCCAGACAACCGTTTTATAGTTAACGAGTCGTTTGTAAGTTGTCATTTTCTGCTGCAATGTTTCTTTTTTATCTTTACTTTCAGTTGAACGATAATCAATTGGCTTATCTTTAATAAATAAAGCGAGAACAAAGGCAATAAAGGTAATCACAGCTGTAATAATAATTACCCATTTATACGCGCTAATATAATTTGAAAGCATTGCCCCTTTCATTGCATTTGAATCGGCTGACAAATTTGAAGCTGTCTGATAACTGATACTTTGTAATTTACTAAAAATAAATACAACGGCTTTACCACCAATAAACATCATGATACTTTCAGCGATTAAGTTAACCACCATAGCTACAGTAAACATTTTCGTTCTTATTTTGCTAGGAACATAAGATGTCCACATCAGTGGGTACATTAAATCATAAACTCCAATTGCCGAAGAAGATACGTCACGTGGAATATGTAAATAATTATTTAAATAGATTGGCACATAGACAGCGATCAATCTCGCACCAAGTTGTACACCCGCAATATAAACAATCCACATAATGGTTCGTTTATTAAGCAACTTTTTGTACATTGCAGCTTTTTGAGCGGGTGTGGTGCTTTCTTCACTTGCTTCTGAACGATAGTCTCGTGGTACATTATGAATGAATAAAGCTAAAATGAAGGCTAACATCGTTACAGCGGCGGTAATAACGAGCAAAATCCGATAAGCATTAGTATAGTTTGCTAATACTTGGCCGTGCATTAATTCTGGCCGTCCTGATGCAATAGATGCATCCCGATATGAAGTACCTTGAAGTAAACTAAAGAACCAAACAACTGCTTTTCCACCAAAGAAAGTACAGATCGTTTGAGTAATCAAGTTTACAATCATAACGACAGAGAACATTTTAGTTCTAATCTTCTCTGGTACATATGAAGTCCACATCAACGGATACATTAAGTCATAAAACCCAATTGCGGTCCATGAAATCGTATATGCAATCATAATGATAATTTGATTGGTAGTCACACAAGTTAAGGCCATAAAAATAGCAGTCATTGGTGGCAATACCAATAAGATATTTCTATAACCATATTTGTGAACAGTAGCAATCATTAAAGACATCAGGATCGCCGTTGCGGCATTAAAAATATTAAGTCCTGAAATTAAGTGTGGCGTAACAATCTTATAGTAAGAAAGTGCGGCATCATTAGTAATACCAGTAACTGCGCCTAAAATACCATAAATCCATAAATAATGACATTTTTACGATATCGCGGATTCCAATTTTTTATCGCTTCCGCTTCTTCTTTCTTTTCTTCACTTGTTCGTCGAGTCAAAAAAATCCCTTCTTTCCATGAAAACGTATACACATATCCATATTCATTTTAGCACTCACCCATTATTAATTCAGTATATACGTTTTAGATAAGGCTTATTTGATTCTCGGCTTTAATGTTTTATCAAACAAATTAGTAATTAATTTTACTAGTACTCCATCAAAAAGAAGAGCTGAAATCATGCTAGTAATGAACATTGCGATCTGCAAGTTGACACTATAATGACCCCATCCAAATAAGAAATATGATGGAATAAAACCACCTAAGTTAGCAAAGAAGGCTCCTGTTAAAACGCTCTTCCAAGAAAATCTTTCATAACGTTCTTTTTTAGGGAAAAAGCCAATTTCATTTGTAGCACCCTGAATTAACCCTTCAAAAATAGTCAGAGCACCCCATTGGCCACCAATTGCCATCTCAACTGTTGCCGCTAATAATTCACCAATCGTACCTGAGCCTGCCGTAGGGACAAAATACATTGCAAGTGGTGCAGCCATATACCAGAGTCCAGTAAAGATATTGTCCACAACCGGTGCATATCCAGTCGGTAAAAAGCTAAGTTTAACCAAGTTATACACATTATTAAAACCATAAGTGTAGATAACTCCCATAATGATCCCAATTAAGGCAACTAAAATAATTGATTTAACATTCCACTTTGCTGATCGTGTAAACATAAAAATGCTCCTAACTAACTATTACAGTCAGTAGGAGCACAAAAATAATCGATTTCATCGCACTTTCCTTAACGCAAGTATTACCTTGTTCAGGTTCAAAGAGTATGTCTCAGCTTTTCAGCACCCCTAGTGACTTTGTTATTCAACTATTGTCAGTATACCACATTAATCAAATGCCATTTGGTCAGTATAAAGTTTGTAATAAAAACCTTTTTCTTTTAATAAATCTTCATGACTTCCTGACTCAATTACATTACCATCTTTGAGTACAACAATCTTATCAGAATTTAAGATTGTCTTTAGTCTATGTGCAATTACAAAGCTAGTCCGACCGGCAATTACCGCATCCATCGCCTGTTGAATCTTTTCTTCGGTTACCGTATCCACATTCGAAGTAGCCTCATCCAAAATCAGGAAATCGGGATTAATCAAAATAGTCCGTGCAATTGAAATTAATTGCTTTTGTCCTGTTGAAAAGACAGAACTACTATCATTCACCTTGGTTTCATAACCATCCGGTAAACTTTCAATGAAGTCATGAATATCTGCCTGTTTTGCGGCACTAATTACTTCATCCATCAACGCGTTTGGTTTACCGTAACGAATATTATCTGCAATTGTACCAGTAAACAAAACAGAATCCTGTAATACAATGCCGATATTATTCCGTAACGATTCAAGCTGAATATCACGCACATCGACCCCGTCAAAGGTTACCTTACCTGAGTTAACATCATAAAAACGATTAAGCAGATTCATGATCGTAGTCTTTCCTGATCCGGTTGGTCCAACTACGGCAACAGATTGACCCTTATTTACTGAAATGTTAACTCCATGCAAGATTTCTTTATTTTCATCATAGCCAAAATGGACATTCTCTAATTTAACAGCTTTTTGCAAACCGTTAATCTTTTTACCATTTGGCACTGCATCTTCGTCTTTTTGTTCTTCAACCGTTGCCAATCTTCTAGCACCTGTTAATGCCAACTGAATCATAGAATAAATAGAAGTAATTTGGGTTAATGGTTGGAAATAAGTCTGCGAATATTCCACAAAAGTTACAATTAAGCCCAAACCGATTGCTTGACTAACTTGACCGGAAATAATCATCCAAGCTCCCATCGCGATAACAATGGCTAAGTTAAGCAAATTTAGTCCGTTCATTAATGGAAAAAGAATGCCTGAGTAAAATTGTCCCTTAAACATAGCATTTCGAACTCGGTTGTTATAGGTCTTAAAGTTTCCTATAGATTCTTTTCTTAAATCATTGGTAATAATGATTTTTTCACCATTAATCTGCTCAGTAATATAACCATTCAAATCTCCGATTTCATCTTGTTGTTTATCAAGATAAATGCGAGCCTTTTTCATGATTAATACACTAACAATCAGGATTAATGGTGTGGTCGCAATTGTAGTCCAAGCAAGTTGTTGGTTGACCATAAACATGATAACAATCGTCCCAATGAACATTATTCCTTGGGAAATAATTTCAAAGATGGCGTTGTTCATTGCGTTAAAGATATTATCCAAATCGGAAGTAAATAAAGAAAGTAGCTTACCATCTTGATGCGTGTCAAAATAGCGCACTAACATACGTTGAAACTTAGCAAATAAATTTTCACGCATATCGTTAGTTGAATCTGCATTGAATTTGGACATAACCATCCATGCGATGAAAATTGCAACTTGACTTAGAACGTAGAACAAGAGCATTGACCATAATGCACTATAAAACGTATTTAAACTAGCTGTGCCTTTCTTTAAATCGGCTAAATAGTTAGTCAAATCAGTCACAGCACGGCCTAAAAACGTTGGAGCAATTACTTGTGCACCACTTGATAGCAAAGATAGAAGAATTACAATAGCAATGCCTTTTTTATATGGTTTTAGATACTTAATAAAATAGTGAATAGCTTTTCTTGTATCACTCATTATTTTCCTCCTCTCTTGCCCTTTTGTGTCTTGAAGATTTCTTGGTAAACAGGTGATGTCTTCAATAATTCTGCATGAGTGCCTTGAGCAACCAGCTTACCATCATCTAAAACTAAAATCGTGTCTGCATGTACAACTGACACAATTTTTTGCGCAATAATAAACGTCGTTGTATCTGGTAATTCATGTTCTAAGGCCTGTTGCACCTTCTTTTCAGATTCTGCATCAAGTGCAGAAGTGGAATCATCTAAAATTAAAATTGGTGTTTTAGCAACTAATCCTCGTGCAATAGAAAGACGTTGTTTTTGACCACCGGAGAAATTGGATGACCGCTCTTCTACCTCATGATCAAATGAATCATTATATCGCTCAATAAACTCAGACGCTTGAGACATATTGGCCGCTCTTTGTAGTTCATGCATTCTAGCTCTAGAATTTCCTTGACGCAAATTAGAAGCGATCGTGCCAGAGAACAAAATTGCACGTTGCAAAACAAACGCTACAGTTTTACGCAGAGCCGTTTCATTAACATCTTTCAAGTTATGGCCACCAATTTTAACCTCACCTTTGGTTGGATCATAAAGACGCGCAATTAGCTGCGCCAAGGTTGATTTACCTGAACCTGTAGCACCAACAATACCAACCATTTGTCCTGGCTTGATCTTAAATGAAATATCTTTTAGAGTTTCATCTTCACCATCAGGATAAGTAAATGAGACATGATCAAATTCAACAGAACTGCCTAATATATCAGTAGACGCATTTTCATTGAATTTAATATCCGGTTCCGTATCCAAAATTTCTTTAATACGGCCTAAGGAAATGTTACCTCTGGCAAATTGCATCATAGTCATTCCGGCAATCATGATAGTCCACAGAAGTGTTAATATGTAGTTAACAAATGGACTGACGACTGCTACATCAGTTGGATGAGCTGCAATACCTTGTCCAATTAGATAAACTACCAGCGTAATTACTAAATACGCAATAAGTTGAAAGGCCGGCATAATCGTAGAGAACCAATAACCAATCACAATATTATAGTTGTTCAAACGATCTGAAGTCTGATTAAATTTCTTTATTTCTTGAGGACCTTGATTAAAAGATTTCACCACTCGTACACCTTGCAGAGTTTCCTGTGCTCGACCCGAAATCTTATCCATTGTTTTTTGAAATTTATCAAACAAACTGTTCATTTGTTTTAAAACATAAATACCAAAACCAATGATCAAGGCCACCATTATTACAGTTGCCCACCAAAAACGTGGGATAATTACAATACACAAAATAAAAGATCCCACAATTAAAATAGGCATTCTGAGCAATTGCATAAAGAGTTGCATCAACATGTTCATGATCTGATTCATATCGTTGATCAAACGCGTGGTCAATGATCCCGCTGAAAAGTTTTCAATATTACCAAAAGAAAAGCTCTGGATCTTAGCATAGGTTTCTTCACGTAAGTCACTAGTCACTCCTTGTGCGATTCTAGCGGCATAGTAAACGTTGAAGACACCCGAAATGATGGCTACAATGCCTAATACAACTAAGATGATACCGTCGCAAACAACGATATCTTTTTGATCCAACATAATTGCTCGTTGAATATTTTCTAGCAAACGCGGTTGATATAATGTTGCAAAGGCGGAAACGATAATTGCAACAAGGGCTGCAAAAATATCTTTCTTGTAATGCTTAAAGTGCGGTATTAAGATTTTGAATGCTTTCATTTATTACTCCTTTCTTCATTAAAAAAATCCCAAAAGGTATTGCCCCATTCTGTTAATAAATCAGTTAAAAGCTGCATCTTTTCAGAGCCAAGTTTTTGAGCAGTCCGTTCTTCTAACTTAAATAATGACTGCATCTTTTGCTTAGCATACTTATTTCCGTCAGCAGTCAATTCGCAAAAACGTACTCGCTTATCTTGAGGATCCACGCTCATAATAAGATAGCCTGAATCATGCAATATTTTTATTCCCTTATTAATGGATTGTTTGGGTAAATCAGTTAAACCAACTAATTGTTTTTGCGTTAATTTTTTACGTAACAGCAATTCATATAAAATTACTGATAAATAATCTGAGAGTTCATGATCTTGATCCCACTGCTGGTAGGCCCTATTCCCATGAACTATGGCCATATTCAATTTTTCCGACTCACTTATTTTCATTTGTTTCACCTTCTTATTTAGTCTCTACACATACCAATAATATTAGTATATACAGAGACTATCATCAAGAAGATAAATTTTCATTTTTTCAGAATAAATTGGTATAATAAAAAATTATTATAGGAAGTTAGGAAGTGACACCATGAAAAAGAGATTTTTTCTTTCAACTTTACTAATTGGAATAGCGCTTTTTACACTATCAGCTTGTGGACAAAATAAAAATCAAAATGTCTACCAAACGGTGAAATCTACTAAAACAATCAATTGGGGTGTTAAGGCAGATACGCCGTTGTTTGGATCAATGAGCATCAAAACTGGCAAAATCAATGGTTTTGAAATTGATCTTGCTAAGGCATTAACCAAAGAAATGCTAGGTAAAAATGCTAAGGCAAATTTTGTTACTACAACGGCAAATACTAAAATTCAATTATTAAAGAATAGAAACGTAGATGCGGTAATTGCGGCGATGACCATTACACCTGAACGTGAAAAACAAGTTGACTTTAGCAAGCCTTACTTTCCTGCTGGTCAGTCAATTATGGTTGCCAAAGATAGTAAGATTAAAAATGTTAAGGATCTAAATAATAAGAAAGTTTTAGTAGTAAAAGGAACAACTGCTGCCGATGCAGTTAAAAAGTTTGCTCCACAAGCAGAAATCCTCCAATTTGATGATTATGGTCAAGCGTTTGCTGCCTTAAAAGCTGGACAAGGTAATGCTTTTGTAACTGATAATGGTATCTTAGTTGGTATTTTACGCGACAGTTCAGGTTATAAATTAGTCGGCGGAAACTTTACCAATCAACCATACGGAATTGCTGTAAATAAAGGTCAGACCGAAATAGATAAACAAATTAATTTAGCTCTGGTCAAGCTAGAAAAAAATGGCACTTACAATCGCTTGCTTAAAAAGTGGTTCGGCAATATTCCTGGTTTTAATGTAAAAACAGCTGAAAAATATTAATGAAAAAAAGATTAGCTATAAATTCATAGCTAATCTCTTTTTTTACTAAGCAGTAATGTAATCAAGCAAAACAAACATTACATCTTTATTTTCTTTTGGAACACCATGAGCAATTATTTCTTGTGGTGTCTGATGCAAATCATTATTTTCTAATGCATATGCTCCATCATTAATAGCGATCTCTCGCACATTGTCTTCTTTAGGTTCAAAATGGAATTGCAATCCAATTACCTTATTTCCCAGTAAATATCCCTGATTCTTTACTAAATCACTTGAAAATAATAATTTAGCTTCTCTAGGAATTTCACTCATTTGCTGATGCCAATGAAGTGCTGTTAATTTTTCGGGAAGTTCAGTAATTGTATGATTTTGTAAATATACTGGAGCCCAACCGACTTCTTTAGCTGGTGCATCGAGTACCCGATATCCCAATGTTTTAGCAATCTGTTGACTACCAAAACAAATACCTAAAATTGGTTTATGAGCATCAAGCATTTGCTTAATTAACACCCGTTCATTTTCTACCCAATCCAATTCATCGTTAGGACTATTAGGACTTCCTAATATCACCAACAAATCAGTTTCATCAAGCGTAGGTAAAATACCAAAATCTGCTGGATGATAAACAAACATTTCATGGTTATGTTCATGGCACCAATCTTGAATAGATCCAGGGCCCTCATTAGGTGCATGTTGCAATACATTAACGCGCATTTCAATACTTCCTTTAACGTTGATTATCTACACTATAAAAAGCTCGCCAAATTTCTTCCATTCTAGCCAAACGATGCCAGTCGGCTTGCTGACACAATTTGTATAATTCATAAACAGGATCATAATCAATTGTGTTATTTTTGTTTTCCTTCAAATAGGCCAGCACAGTCTTAATCAGCATAAATCTGAATTTTTCTATTTCATTGCGATTAAAATATTTTTCATAATATTTAGTTATTAAGAAATTAATTGTAGAATTTGATGCTTGCTTTAAAGTTGCGGGATTTTTACGGTAATTGTTTAAATCATCTGTAGAAATACCCGTTTCTTTACTTAACTGTGACATTTTAATATCGCCGATTGTAAAATCAAGTTGAACACTTTATAAAAATAAAAGTCCATCTGGACC
>NZ_PCZF01000033.1:0-18902 GCF_002554115.1 Lactobacillus sp. UMNPBX4 | reverse complement strand
AAAAACCACGATTTAGTAGTTGCCGAGGAACTAAGAAGCAGAAATCTGTTAAAGACTCATGCCTTGTCTCAAGCCATTTCTGATGTTGGCTGGCGTAGTTTCCTGAACATGCTGGCTTATAAGGCAGATCTATATGGCAAAGAATTTCTAACAATTGATCCTAAGTACACCACCCAAAGATGCCATCAATGTGGCAGTATTATGGGACAAAATAGCTATAAGAAATTAACCCTTAAGGATCGGGAATGGACGTGCCCAATCTGTCAGACGCACCATATTCGCGATTGGAATGCGGCAGTGAATATTCTAGAAAAAGGATTAGGCAAGTGGCAGAATCCTAAAATAAAAAAAGCAGCCTAGAAAGGCTGCAGTCCGCTAGCAACTCACGGACTTAAAAGGCTTTGGTAATTAGACGACCTCTATCGGCAATAGCCAAAAGATTATTGCTGGTAAGTCAAGTCCGTATCTAAGCAAGTTGGTGTTCTGGTTGGCGCAAGCTAACGAGCCACTAAGCCCTAGACTTCAGTCTAGGGTAGTTGACTAATAAAATTAACCGATGCAAAAGTTTGGCTACTAAAGATTACGTCGAAGTACACCGAGAAAAGTGAAAATATAAGAAAGTACTATTATCCAATTTTTGATTGGGAAAAATATAATTTTGATAAACCTTCATATATTGATACAAAAGAATACTTGATTGCCAATATTAATGACTTAAAAATAACAAAAGTTAGAAGTTATTTTTCATTAACTGATTTAAAAAGATTAAAGATATTTATTGATAACAATTGCCAATAGATTAGAGAAGAAGCTTGATTGCCTCTTTTTTTATACTCAAATGCGTAATGTACAAATAAATTTGTTTTCTAAAACCAAAATAGATTATCATAAATGTAAAGTTGATCTTGAAATGTTACCGGGAGTAAAAAGAAATGAGGTAAAGAGCGACTATGCATCGAAAAAAATTCTTCTTATACAGCTTGATAGGAATCTGCGCTTTTTTACTATTTTTATTCGTTATACCTTTGGGCGACAGGATGGATAGTGGTATCAGAGATTCACCTAAGCAGCTTAAAGAATATATGAAGTTTCATCATATTAATGGTGTAATGTTAGTCAACGATAAAAAGGATAAAAGTCGACCAATTGTCGTTAAAAATAATGAAACTACTAACGAAGAGCAGATAGTAAAAGCAGATCAGTTGTTTCCGATTGCTTCTCTTCAAAAAATCATGACAGGAACTGCGATTAATCAGCTAGAGGAACAAAAACAGCTCAGTTGGAATACACCTTTATCAAAATATTTTCCTCAAGTTCCGGGTAGTAAGAATATTACAATTCGTGAATTAATGAATCATACAAGTGGTTTGATTAATAATGCTCGTCCATCATCTCCACTTAAGAATCAGCAAGAACAGATTGCTTATATGCTAAAATACATCAAGTATGATCATATTCATACTTGGGATTATCAAGACATAGATTATGAATTATTAGCAGCAATTATCAGTCGTATAAACAACACAACTTATAATAATTATGTTCAAAATAATTTTGCAAAGCCGCTTCATCTTCACAAGGTTAAGGATTTTTCCGAAGTGTCTCAAAAAGAAGTCCCTCAACCTATGGTTAATAATGTCAATTGGCATAAAGTAACTATCACGACTTCTTCTGATTTTGGTGCCGGTAATTTATTTATGTCACCAAATGATTACTGGAGATTTGTTTATGACCGTGTTCTTAAAGATCCTAAAATGATCAATAAATATTCTCGTCAAGCCCAACATCAGGAAGTAGCTTACTTCGGTGGAGTGTACTTCAAGGGTAATGTTATTCGCGCAGATGGTAGTATCCCTGGATACAATTGTTGTTTTGTCGCTAATTACAAGACTAAACGAATGATTATGCTATTTTCTAATAATATTAATTACTTTAAGTTGAAGAGAGCCGCAAATCATATCCTCCATGACTATATGGGTGTAGGATTATTTTACTGAAAAGCACTAAAAGTAGATCAAAAGGAAAGCTGAAATTGCTTTCCTTTTTTAATTCATTTTTTACACTTTTCATGGTATTTTAGTCTTAATAAAAGTAGAAAGGAATTTCGAACATGACTGTTAAAAAATTAGAAAATAGCAGCGATGTAAAGGTAGTGACTGAAGAAGTTAAGATTTTAACCGACTTGCTTAACGAATCTACAGAACAATTAATTGGTAAAGAACTTTTTACTAAGATTCAAAATTTAATTAAGATTTCTGCAGATAAAAATTATCAAGAACTTGAAGATCAAATCGCCAGTTTAGATAATCGTGAAATGATCGTCGTTGCTCGTTATTTTGCTACATTATCACTTTTGATTAATATTTCAGAAGACGTGGAATTAGCCAGCAAAGTTAATGTATTGAACAATACTGATCAAGATTACTTGGGAAAATTAAACGACACTATTAATATTGTTGCGCAAAAGAAGAATGCCAAAGAAATTTTGGAAAAGGTAAATGTAGTCCCTGTTTTAACTGCACACCCAACTCAAGTTCAAAGAAAGACTGTGCTTGAATTAACGGATAAGATTCACACTCTCTTGCGTAGTTATCGTGAAGTTAAAAATGGCATTATCAATCGTGATGAATGGACAGAAGAATTACGTGCTTGCATCGAAATTTTAATGCAAACGGATATTATCCGTGGCCATAAATTGAAGGTATCCAACGAAATTACCAACGTATTGACTTACTATCCTAAGTCCTTAATTCCTGCAATTACTAAGTTTACTGCTCGTTATAAGGAATTAGCTAAAAAGCATGGCTTGGATATTGCTAATGCTACACCTATTACAATGGGGATGTGGATCGGCGGCGACCGAGACGGTAATCCATATGTTACTGCAGATACTTTGAAATTAAGTGCAACACTTCAAAGTCAAGTCATTTTTGAATATTACATCAAACAAATCAATCAACTTTATCGTTCGATTTCTTTATCCACTTCTTATATGAAGCCTTCAACTGAAGTGATGCATTTATCTGAATTATCAAATGATGATTCGCCATTCAGAACTAATGAACCATACAGACGTGCTTTCTACTATATTGAAAGTCGTTTGGTTCGTACTGAACAAAAATTACTAAATATCACTAATCAACATAGTTTCCTTAAAGAACGTGATCTTGAACATTTAGATCAGATTCCTGTTTATGAAGATGCGCAAGAATTTAAAGCAGACCTAGAAGTTATTAAGCGTTCATTGGAGGAAAATCGCGATCAAGCAGTAGTCAAGAGTTACTTCACTGAAATTTTAGAAGCAATTGATGTTTTTGGCTTCCATTTAGCTACAATCGATATGAGACAAGATTCTAGTGTTAATGAAGCATGTGTTGCAGAACTACTTAAGAGTGCAGAAATTTGTGATCATTATAGCGACTTAAGCGAAAAGGAGAAGGTAAGTCTTTTACTTAACGAATTGAATAATGATCCTCGTAATTTGCACTCAAATAACAAGCCTAAATCAGAATTATTGCAAAAAGAATTGAAGATTTACAAAACTGCTCGTGATCTTAAGGATCGTTTAGGCGAAGATGTGATCAAGCAACATATTATTTCTCATACTGAAAGTGTTTCAGATATGTTGGAACAAGCAATCATGCTCAAGGAGTATGACTTGCTCGACAACGAAAATGCTCGAATTCAAGTTGTACCTTTATTTGAAACCGTTGAAGATTTAAACAATGCACGTGATATCATTAAAGAATACTTGAATTTAGGCATTGTTAAGAAATGGCTTGCTTCTCAACACAATTATCAAGAAATAATGTTAGGCTACTCAGATTCTAACAAAGATGGTGGCTACTTAGCTTCATGCTGGAATCTTTACAAGGCTCAAAAAGATTTAACTGCTATCGGTGAAGAATTAGGCATTAAGATTACTTATATGCATGGCCGTGGTGGTACTGTCGGTCGTGGTGGTGGTCCATCTTATGAAGCAATTACCGCACAACCATTTAAGTCAATCAATGATCGTATTAGAATGACTGAACAAGGCGAAATTATTCAAAACAAGTACGGCAATAAAGATACTGCATACTATAATTTAGAGATGCTAGTTTCAGCCACAGTCGATCGTATCACTTCTAAACAAATTGTTAGTGAAGACCATATTGCAGATTTCCGTTCATCAATGGATAAAATCGTTACTGAAAGTAATGAAGTTTATAAGAAATTAGTCTTTGAGAATTCAAACTTCTTAAATTACTTCTTGCAAGCAACACCAATTAAAGAGATTTCAAATCTTAATATTGGTTCACGTCCAGCTTCGAGAAAGAAACTGTCTGACTTCTCAAGCTTAAGAGCTATTCCATGGGTATTTTCTTGGTCACAAAGTAGGGTAATGCTCCCAGGCTGGTATGGTGTAGGTTCTGCCTTTAAACACTTTATCGATGCTGATCCAAGTAATTTAAAAGAATTACAGATGATGTATCAAGGCTGGCCATTCTTCCATTCATTACTTTCTAATGTGGATATGGTTTTATCAAAATCTAATATGGAAATTGCCAAACAGTATGCTGAACTATGTCAAAATGAAAAAACAAAGGCAGTCTTTGACATTATTTATCAAGAATGGAAATTGACTAGACAAATCATTCTTCAAATTGAAGGACACGATGATCTACTTAATGATGCACCAAACTTGAAGAACAGTTTAGCAGCTAGAATGCCATACTTTAATATTTTGAATTACATTCAACTTGAAATGATTAAACGTGATCGTGAAGACGAAATCCAAGGTGTCTTCCAAAGTATCATTCCAATTACTATTAATGGTGTGGCTTCAGGCCTACGTAATTCGGGATAGAATTTTTATATTAATAATTAAAAATAGGATGATTGTATATAAAAACTACAATCATCCTATTTTTCAGCCTAATAAGCAATATTTAAGCATCATTAAAATCCACAGATGTGCTGGATAGACAATATAGAAGAAATATTTAGTTAGCAAACTCTTTTGCCTCGCTTACCATTGTAAAGAAGTATAAATGGGATGACAGCAATCATCATCCACTCACTATCAAAGGTTAGTGAAGAATATAAACTAATGTTAGCGACTTGAGCATTATGAATTGCTTTAATTAAAATCAAAAAACGCCAAATAAAAATGCCAATTGATTCGACTGTCAGCTTATGATAAGCAAAATAGAAGATCAATAAAACTGGTAAAAGATATAATCCACCTTCAAAAGGTAAACTAAAAATTCCTAAGATAATTGTTAGAAGTAAATAGCACCGCGCTTTTTATTTTCTCTAAATAATTCTAAACTCCAAATTAATCCTAAAAAAATTGTCAAAGTGACTAAGATATTGTTACCTTCTAGGATTGAATAAATAGGTATTAACATGGTCGAAAATCATGAAAATAACAGCTATTGTCTTTAATTGATTACCATCCAAACTAAATATTTTTTTATTCATCTCATCATCCTTTATTGAATTACTTTGATAATTATTATCCTGTATTATTTAAGCGATACAATAAAAACTTAAAACGAGATAAATAGTTTTGATACATATGTCTATGAATCCAAGACTACATCCAATATATTTTTTACCTCTTTAAAATTATTTTGATGGGAGAATTAATCTAAAAATCAATATCTAAATGCCAACTATCTTGATTTACTGCCAGTAGTGAATCAAGATAGTTTTTCATTTCCGGTAATTTTTGAGCAATTAGCTGGTAAGCATGATTAGTTTTAAGTTGAGCTTTTTGTTTTTCAGAATAATTGCTTTTTCCAATAAAGAAATTCCAGTTTAATTCATCAATAAATTGAGTTATTGCTGTTTGTTCATCTCGATCAGTTACTGCTTTATAGAGCCAGCTCATTTGAGTGTGATTGGTGAAATTAAATAGCCCAGCTAAATATTGATGAAAATTTTCGGTTGGTAATTCTGCTTTTTCCTTATCAGTTAAATAATGTGTCATGTTAAAACTGTGACGCTGATAAGAAAAGCGAGCAGGTGAGAGATCAACAATGCCATAGCCTTGATCTGTCATGGCAAAACAAGAACTAGCTATATCTGGAGTTGAACAGGAATTACCGCGAACGATATTCTGCGCATGAATATGTCCAGAAAAAACAGCGGTCACTTTATATTTAGTGCATAATTTTTGTAACTCTGACGTATTATCCAGAGTATAACCACCATGAATAACCTGATTATGGTCATATAAATTATGATGCATAAATATTAAACTGCGTTGATTGTTCTTTTTAGCTTTTTCTAAATCATTTTCAAGCCATTGCAATTGTTTGGAGGATATTCTTCCATTAGTAATTGGAGTAAGTCCTTGATGACTGTAAATATTAGAATCTAAAAAGATTAAGTGATACTGGCTATTTAAATTCACACTATAAAACAATTCTGCACTATCAGTATTTTTATAACCGTCTGGAAAAATTGCTTTCCAGTCAAAAGGACTAATTTGTTGTGCGTACAATTCCTTTTCATTTTCAAACTTACGGGCCCAACCATCATAAATGTCATGATTTCCAGGTACAACAAAAAGATGAACACCAGCCGCTTTTAACGGAGAAAAAATAGATCGTAGTTTTTTAGCTGATGCTAATTCACCGTTAAAGGTTAAATCGCCGGTAATAATTAGTGCAGTAGACTTGTCTTCAATTATTTTGCGAGTAAAAGCTGTTAAAGCTATTTCTTGATAATCCAAATCTTTTCCAGCACTCGTATCTCTCATCCGTTGAAAGGCTGATCCATTATCATGCAATTGATTGGCAATTAAGTGAGTATCTGAAATGATAAATAATTTTGCATGATCTTTATCTGTAATAAATTTAGCAACCATTAAATCACCTTCTTAGAATCAATTATAATGGAATTCTTTTGTGAACATAAATTATCTAGCTCTAAGTCATATCAATTAACTTTGGTAACAGTAAGTGTTAGGGTAAAAGTGTTACAAAGCCAACATTCAATCTAAAAAGTTAGGAGGATTTTTATGGATAAGAGAAAAATAGTTATTATCGGAGCTTCTCATGGTGGTCATGAGGCCGCTTTTGAAATTTTGAATCACTATGACAACGTTGATGTCACCGTTCTAGAACAATCTGATTATATTTCATTCATGTCTTGTGGAATGAAGCTTTATCTTGAAGGTGAAACTACTGGCATTAATGATGTTCGTAATTTCAGAGCCGAGGATTTAAAGAATAGAGGCGGCCACATGTATAACAATACTAAGGCCACCGCAATTAATACTTACACCAATACTGTAACTGCCGAAAATGTTAAAACAGGAGAAAAGAAAGATTTTCATTTTGATAAATTGATTATTTCATCTGGTGTAAATCCAGCGAAGCTTTCAGTACCTGGCAGTGACTTAAAGAATGTTCTTTTAATGCGTGGTTACGACTGGGCAAAAGAGATTGAAGTAGCTAAAAACGATGATAGTATTAAAAACGTAGCAATCATCGGCGCTGGTAATGGAATTGCTGCAGCAGAAGTTATGCGCAAAGCTGGCAAGAACGTAACTTTAATTGATGGTGGTAAGAAGCCACTTGAGAAATATTTAAACAATACTTACACTGATGTTTTTGAAAAAGTTTTAACTAAAAATGGCGTTAACCTAGCAATGGATACTCTGGTTAAGGGCTTTTCTGGTAACGGACGTGTTGAAGCAGTTAAAACTAATCATGGTGATATTCCAACTGATTTAGTAATTGAAGCAATTGGAGTTAAGCCAAACACAGATTGGCTTGATGGCACTATTGACCTTTATGACAATGGTTATATCAAGACTGATGAATACTTTAGAACCAATGTACCAAATATTTATGCAATTGGGGATGCCGTATTCCCATATAGTATTCCAGCTAACCGTCGGGTTCCAATCCCATCTGCCATTGCTGCTCGTCATGAAGCACAATATGTTGTTGAGCACTTATTTGAATTAACACCATCCAGACCATTTACTGGAATTGTTGGTGCACAAGTGCTAGAAGCATTTGGCATGCATGCTGTAACTACTGGTTTAAACAAGAAGAATGCAGAAAAGGCTGGTATGGATGTGGCAGAAATTACATTGAAGGATACCTTGAGACCAGATTACATTCCAGCAGACAAGAATCCAGAAATTTACATTTCATTGGTCTATGACAAGAACAGCCATCAAGTTTTAGGTGGCTCCACTTTGTCGACATATGACATTACAGGTCAAGCTAACGTATTGTCTCTTGCAATTAGAGAAAAATTGACGTTAGAAGATTTAGCTGAAGCTGATTTCTTCTTCTCACCAAGTTTCGATCGTCAATGGAACATGGTAAACTTAGTTGCACAAAAAGCATTAGGCTACTATAAGATTGTTTAATAAATTAAATTGAATAAAAAATACTCTGTAACTATTAAGCAAAAGCTGTTAGTTGCAGAGTATTTTTATGCTATTTTCCTGTAGGAATCTTTATTACGATAATAGAAATAATAAGCAAAATTACAAATATCTAGGTAAGCCAATTCATCTGGTCATGAAAAAGAACAGCTCCTACAATTACAGATCCCACTGCACTAATACCCGTCCAAACAGGATAGGCGATTCCAATAGGTAAATGCTTCGAAGCAATAATTAAGCCTGCAAAACTAGCTATCATGCCAATGATAGTGATAATAGCCCAGCCAATCTGATGAAATCCATCGCTAAGTTTCATTGCTGTTGCTCACCAAACTTCACATAAACCCGCTAATATTAAGTAAATCCACGTCATCTTTTTTCCTTTCTAAAACTAAAAAAAGCAACCAATAGACTTCTTCAAAGACCTAATGAAGTGTATCAATTGCTCTTACAAGTCTGTTCTCCGGTGGGAAGAATATTTATAATTGGATTATAATGTAGGTTTATTAATTCTTGCTAAAACCAGCTTCATACCAAACATCAGCTGAAGGTTTAAGCGACCATCCAGTAATTTTTGAATTTACTGCAGTGATTGAATAAGTACCAGTTGTTGGTACGACATATGCTTTTTTATACATCCATTGTTGCCATTCATGCATTTTCTGCACGCGGTATTTTTCATTAAATGCTTTTTTAGAATCAATTTCATCTAATAATTTATTATTCATTGGTGAAACAAAGCGGGCAAAATTATAAGGCATTTTTTCTTCATAGAATACAGCAGGAGAGGAATCACCTGATGGATCCCAAGCATTAGATAAAACATCAATTCTAGGATCACTTGATTTAATTGCATTAATCCAATTATTAAACCCCATTGGACGTCCTGTTAAAAACTCAGCCTTCAAACCAATCTTTTTCCATTCCTGAATATAGTTTGTCCATAAAGCTTCTACATTAATATCTGAAACGTGAACAGCTAAATTAATAGTTAACTTTTTTCCATTAGGCTGTAGACGATATCCTGTTTGCTTATCTTTTTTATAGCCAGCTTGATCTAATAATTTATTTGCTTTTTCTAAATTAGAGGAATAAACCGGAACCTTAGCATCATGAAATTTACCAAATTGAGCAGAAATTAATGAATTAACGCGGTAGTCTAATCCACGGAAGAATCTCTGGTTGACTTGATCGATATTCATTGCATGAAGCATAGCTTTTCGTAAAGACAGATTATTCATCTTAGCATGTGGATTTTGAACATTTTTACCTAGTTTTTCATCCCATTTTCCAACTTTAAAGGCAATAAAACTATAAGTCATGCCCTTTTCTCCAACAAAGTTGACACCTTTAGTATGTTTTACTTCATCATATTGCATATTAAGTACTTGAGTTACATCAAACTTTTTGCTTTTAATTGCTTGTGATAAACTAGTTGTAGAAACAGCACTAATTTGAACGTGTTCAAAGTTGGGCTTTATGGAATAAATGGTCTTCGAAAAACTCAGAGTAACGGAAAAATTAATGTTGAAACTATCTGTGATATGCATGCTGCTTCCGCTGGATTGCTGATGGGACAAAGAGGCAATATGGTTCCGATAGTGACTATCCGAGGATTTGAATATGAATTTGATAGGGATGCAACTGTCGAGGACACAGTTAATTAGTAAATTAAGGAATATAAAAGGATCTTACTAGTTCCTGTAACTTTCATTTTGAATTAACGATCAGAATGAAAAAATATTTAGTTTAGGGATGTTGAGATAAAGGTGATATGAATGAAATTAATACTGCTACGTCATGGTCAAAGTGAAGCGGATATTTTAAAAGTGTGTGAAGGTTGGGCAAATTATAATCTAACGGAGTTAGGTTGTAAGCAGGCTCGAGTCACTTGTAATTATCTCGCTGAAAATTATATTTTTGACAAAATTTATGTCAGTACTTTAAATCGGGCAATTCAAACTGCTGAGTATTTAGCGGCAAATACACATCTTTCTTTGAATAAAACCGATGAACTTAAGGAATTTAACAATGGTCTTAGAGCAAAGTTACCATATAATGAAGCTTACGCTAAGTATCCTAATGTTCCGACACCTATTCATACCTCGAATTATGAACAGGAGACCGAATTGCATTTTAGAATGCGGGCGGAATCATTTTTATCTAAAGTTATAACAGAGAATGATTCTAAAAGTACAATAGCTATTGTCTCTCATGGTGGAATGATCATGAGATTGTATGAATCTTTTCTAAAATTACCTATGAATTCAAATGTTAAATTTACCTCTGGAGATGCCTGTTTTCACGAATGGGAGTTGACTGATGGACAACGATTTATAAATAAAGCTAATTGCTGTGTCTATAAGTAATGAAAAAATAATAGTATCAAAAAATGCTATTAATTATAATTAAGGAGTTAACGCTATGTCTAATTTAATAATTCTTAGAGGTAACTCAGGAAGTGGTAAGACCACTCTGTCTAAAAGGATTCAAAAGCGATTAGGCAAAAACACCTTACTCATCCCTCAGGATACCGTCAGAAGAGAAATGCTTAATGCAAAAGATGGAGCTGATAATCCAGCAATCTCTTTGTTGATGGATTTATTGGGGTATGGTTATGAGCATTGTGACTACGTAATTTTAGAGGGAATCTTGAATGTTAAGTGGTATGCTCCAGTGTTTAAGAAAGCAAAAGAATTATTTGGAGACAGAATTAATGCCTATTATTTTGACATTCCTTTTGAAGAAACAATGAAAAGGCATCAAGAACGGCATATTTCTTCTTTTGGCGAAGAAAAAATGCGTTCATGGTGGCTACAGAAGGATTATATTGGTTTTATTCCCGAAAAGAAATTCACGATTGACATGAGTTTGGAAGATGAACTAGAAGTTGTGATGAATGACGTAGTAAAAAGATAAAGGGGAATGCTAGTTCGATTATTGATACGCAGAAATTACAAAAAGTAGTTATCGAAAATAAGAAAAATCATGGTTTCAATACTACCGATGTAAAATTTGAGTTGCTTTTACTGTATGGTGAAGTTAATGAATTATTTCAAGCATGGTTAAAAGACGATCATGACAACATAAATGAAGAATTAGCTGATGTAGCAATTTTTCTCTTAGGAATTTCTGAAATGCTAGGTAGTGACTTAGGTGAAGATATTGTAAAAAAGCTAAAGATCAATGCCAAAAGAAAATATACAGATGGTAAAAAGATAGAAGGATAAATAGTATCAAAGTATCCAAAACAACTTGCCAATCTAATATTTTCATGTTATTCTAGTTTTATCAATTGAAATTCATTTTATGGAAAGAAGGGTCGCCATTGCGTCTTTAATCTTGCAAATTCAAGCATAGTTGAATAATTATTCCAGATTTATGACGGAGAGACTATGCACTTTTGACAAGATTAAGGATAGGCGATACCTTCTTTTTCTATACGTAAAATACTGAAGGAGAGTCTGCACTTGTCGGAAGTGTAGGCTCTTTTTTACGAGGCGATTTTATGAGCAACATTAGAATTTCAAATTTATCATTCAGATATGATGATAGCAGTGAAAATATTTTTAATAAATTGAACTTAAACTTAGATAGTACTTGGAAACTAGGACTTGTGGGCAGAAATGGACGTGGTAAGACAACATTTTTGAACTTGCTGCGTGGAAAATTACATGGTCTAGGCGAAATTCAAACTCGGCTAAGTTTTTCATATTATCCAATTAAAGTTGAGGATCAAAAGAATATTACCTTATATGAGTTACAGAAGCAGGTTGCTTTCGAAGAGTGGGAATTAGAACGTGAGTTGAATTTAATGAATGTCGACCCCAACTTGTTATGGCAGCCGTTTAATACTTTAAGTGGTGGTGAGCAAACTAAAGTTTTACTGGCATTGTCTTTTACAGATAAAGATTCTTTTGCCTTAATTGATGAACCTACAAATCATTTAGATGAAGACAGTAGAAAAGAGATTAGTAATTATCTAGGTAAGCATGAAAAGGGCTATATCGTGGTTAGTCACGATCGTGATTTTTTGAATCAAGTAACCGATCATATTTTGGCGATTGAAAATACGGAGATTCATTTGTACCAGGGAAACTTTACTGCATATGAAGATACGAAGCAGAAAAGAGATCAGTTTAACCGCGAGAAGAATCAGAAGCTGAAAGGCGAGATTCGTACATTGAATGAAAGTCGTTTACGTCTAAAGGGATATTCAAGTAAATCTGAAAATCAAAAGAACGCAAAGGCTCACTCTAATGAAATTCATGCGTATATTGATAAGGGCTTTTACAGTCATAAAGCTGCTAAAGTAATGCAGCGCTCCAAAAATGTTGAACGAAGAATGAACGATGATATTCAAGCAAAACAAGGCTTGATGACTAACATTGAAGATATTCCAGAACTGACAATGAATTTTCAATCTAATTACCATTCGACTTTACTTGAAGCGCAACATCTTGATTTGCAAATAAATGGTAAAAATTTATTTAAAGATCTAAATTTAGTGGTTAAAAATCACGGTATTGTTTCTCTTGAAGGAAAGAACGGTTCTGGCAAATCGACTTTCTTGAAAATGTTGTTAAATAAAACATTTTCAGTCACTTATCAAGGTAAGTATGAACTAGCAAATGGTTTATCGATTTCATATTTGCCACAAAATTTTACAGAATATCATGGCACTTTACACAATTTTGCATATGAACATAAAATTTCTTATGAGGAATTACTCAATAATTTGAAAAAGATGGGCTTTCCACGAGCAAGTTTTGTGACACCGATTGAAGAGATGAGTATGGGACAGCAAAAACGAGTAGCACTGGCTAAATCTCTAGTTGAACCAGCCGACTTGTATTTATGGGATGAACCAGCAAATTATCTAGACGTTTTCAATCAAGATCAACTGATTGAATTATTGAAAAAGGTCAAACCTGCCATGCTGTTGATTGAACATGACGAATACTTCATTGAGCAGGTGACGGATCACAGAGTGAGATTGGATATAGCAGAATAGAAAGAAGCACGTTACTGGTTAGTTAGTAACGTGCTTTTGTTCAGATCTTTTGGACTAATGATTCTAAATATTGTTTTCTTCTTTGAGCAGAACTTTTATCAATATTGCCAAAGCTTAACCATTTGATATGTTTCATCCCTAATTATTTCAAGGTTGAATTGATGAAAACACTTTTAATGGCACTACCGCAGAACATTTTCAAATACCAGGTGGGTGAGGTAGAGTCGTCATCACTTCAACACGCTGAATATTCCTTAAATGCCCAATGACACCAGTAGCACCAACATTATATGCAAATTTTTTTTTCATGACTTTATCGATGAAGCCCTTAATAATTGCAGGGGTATCATTCCACCAAACTGGGAAGATAAAGATACGGCGATTAGCTTCTTTCAAAAGCTTTTGATATTTTTTAACGTTAGGATCACTGGTTTTACCAGCTTTAAATAAGGAAAGTTTACGCGCATCATATGCTGGGTTAAAGTTATCCCAATATAGATCTATAGCTGAAAATTCTTCCTTTCTTGCTTTTAAGATTTGTTGAACTTTTGTGAAAATTTGGGCATAAGAATTGCTAAAGTAGATTAAATTCCACCTAAATTTGGAGCAATGACTCACTTTGGTGGAACACGGGGGCTATTTTTTACTAGCTTATTAGTTTGTATTTTTGTAGTCATCTTCCCATTATCATCAGTAGGAGAAATGACAAGTTTAGCATTTTTGCTTGTACATGCTATGGTTAACGTAGGGCATTTGCGTTTGGTAAAACACACGGGAGCTAACCGCTTTTTATTAGTAATTGCTGTTATTCTTAACTTAGTATTATTCGCATTGCTTTTTGCTCAAGCTATCATGAATGGTGAAATTTGAACTTGGATTGCAGTCATCTTCTTATTAGTGATTAGTTTTATTATTGAATATATCTGGCGTAAAAAGAATCATCAAAATATGCATTGGTTAGGTAAAAACTAAATAATTACTTACTAAAAATGGACGGAGAATTTTCCGCCCATTTTTTAATTTTGATTTGCTTGATTAACAGCTTCGATTACAGCATGACGAAATCCATTCGCCTCTAAGCTAGTTACACCTTTAATAGTAGTTCCACCGGGTGAGCATACTTGATCACGCAATAAAGCAGGGGCTATTTTACTATCACTAGCCAAAGTAGCAGAGCCCTTAACCATGCTGGCAGCTAATTGATTAGCTAGATTACGAGGAAGACCATTCAGAACGCCAGCATCCCCAAGCGCATCAAGAAAAACATCCACAAAGGCAGGACCACAGCCACCAATAGTCCCTACAATGCTTAATTGATCTTCTTTAACAGAAATTACATCTCCTAGTTGTTCTAAAAAATGAGTTATTTTCACAGCATTAATTTTAGAGATATTAGCTGGTATAAACAATCCAATAGTGCCAGCATTAATCGCTACTGGAGTATTAGGAATGATTCTAATAATTGAATGATTAGGTAAAATGTTTTCCAAATTATTATACCCAACACCAGCTACCGAAGAAATAATGGTGGTTTTGGCGTCCAGATTAATTAGTTCAGGGATGATTTGAAGTGTAATCTTAGCTGGAGTAGTTAAAAATACATAATCTAGATCCAAGTTGATTAAATCATGTATTGCATGGACTAATTTAAAATCTAGTTTTTCTGCTAATCTACTGACACGGGGATTAACTGGATTTTCTCCAATTATTTTATTCGTTGCATCTTTTTTTAGTCCTTTAATAATAGCACTACCCATTTGTCCTACACCAATTACTCCAATTTTTGTCATTTTTATCTCCTTAATGTTTGCTATCTGTTCAAATTTTATCTTAACAGTATTTACTAATCTCTTTGTTAAACACTTTTAATTCAAGAATGATATTATTACGTGACTTTGACTCTCGACATATTTTGTTCAATTGCTTGATGTTATTGCGTAAGTTTTTAAAGTCTTTTGGTGATGTTTAGAATCTACTTTTTTGCTCAATGTTACCACATAGTTGTGTGGCTTTAAGCTTGATTTTTTAGCATATTGGCACAATTTTTTGTTCATTTTACTACAAAGAGCGATAACTTTTTGCCGCTTTTTCTTATTATCAAGTGTGCTTAGATTTAAGAGTAGCTGATTCGATCTTTTAAAATGATCAACTTGTTTAGCCTGTCTGATTTGTTTTCTTTTCTTAACTAATTTCTTTATTGAGTTAATTACGCTTTGGACTATAATTAGTGAATTACGTTTACTATTTGGCTCAATAATTTGTGTTTTTGCCAGTTGATTATTATAAACAACATAGCCTAATGTTTCTAAGAACTTTGAGTTTTCTTTTAAATCAGAAGTTAAGGTCAAACGATGATAAGGAAAGGAAATGAGATTTGCATCAATTTGATTTTGATATACCATTTCTTTACGATAGGCTCCAGCCAACATGTCAGCAACTTGGATACCATAACTTTTTCGACTGTTTTCAGTATAATAATTAACCTCAAACTTAACCTCCTCATCACTAATGTTCTTGGCAATATCCTGTAGCAGAGTTCAATTTAATAAAAGACATGGATCAACATGATTTTGTGAGGTCTCATCAATTACAACATATACTTTAATTTGTGAAGAATTGATGCATTTTTTAAGTTCCAGTAAAAGCGTCTTAATTGGATGAATATATGATAGAAGTTCTAGTGACAAAAACATCAGTTCTTTAATATCTGTAAATTGATTAAGGTCACAAGCTGGACGTTCTAATATCAAAGCTGATGTTAAAAAGGGCTTAGCCACTTCTAAGGCTTTCCGATTGATTCTATCAGAAACGGAATTACTCTTTTTCTCTCGTTTATTATTGTTAGGGTAAATCTCCTTATAAAGCTGATTTAATGCCTGCATTCTTTGAGCATCTATCATATAAAAGGCAGCAATAAACCTATCAGTAGTCATCTGATCATCTTGCTTCTTGTATGAAATACTCTCATCAACAAAAATAATAAAGGTCGAACATTGCTCTTTATAAGCACAAGTTGATGATATAGCTTTTTAATTAAATTACTCATTCGCCCCCTCCTGAAAAAACTTGTGTTCGTATAAAATATACCAAACATATGATCAAAATAAAAGGAAAAATCGAAAAATTGACTTTTTTAACACAAATCTGAGATTATTTAGTTAATAAAACAAAATAGAATCGAGTCAAAAATGAGAAAAATAAATCATCTGTTTATCATGTTGTTATTGTTGATACCTTTACTGGCAGCTTGCAATAATAGTTCAAAAGAAAAGCAAGTACATAAAAGCAAAACCACTATGGTTAAGCCTAAACCGAGATTTAAAGATACTCCTACATTATATTTTCACGGATTAATGGGTAGTTATAAGAATGAAAAGCCGTTAGTCGATGCTGCTAAAGAAGCTGGTAAAACAAATAGTGTAATTCGTGCAAATGTAGATGAGACAGGAAAAGTTAAATTAAAAGGCAGGATTAAAAAGAATGCTAAAAATCCAATCGTTGAAGTCAATTTCAAGGACAATACACAACCTGACTTTTCACGTAATGGAATTTATGCTAGCAACGTAGTCAAAGCCTTGCAGAAGAAATACCATATCAATAAAGTTAATATGATTGGCTACTCTTTAGGCAATATTGCGATAATTTACTACATGATTCAAAATGGTCAAAAGAAAAATATGCCACGGTTAGTTAAACAAGTGAGCATAGCAGGGCATTATGATGGAGCATATTTCCAAGAATTACCGCCAAGCTTCCGTCAACCCAAAGGGTTAAAACTAGATAAAAATGGCAAACCAAATAAAATGAATCAAACATACAAGCAAATGTTAAAAGCTCGTCCAGCTTACAAAACAAATAAAGTGAAGATTCTTAATATTTATGGAGATATCGGCAATGGCGGGGATGGAGTAGTTGAAATAGCTTCTGCCTTATCATTGAAATATTTAACTTCTGGTAGTAAATATCAAGCAATTAAGTTTACTGGTGTAAAAGCTGATCATGGCAGTTTGCCTAATAATGATCAAGTAATTAATAAAATTGTTGAATTTTTATGGTAGTAGAAAAAAGGATTGTTCAAATTGTTTTATCAAGAACTAAAAGCGAATTTTGAAGAAAAAGCTAATTCTGAACAAGCACAACAACTAGCAGGTTATATGCGAAATCAGTTTAAATTTTATGGTTTGCATACACCCGAGCGACGAAAGATCTATCACGATTTTTTATGCGAGAAAAGAAAAAGAATAAAATAGACTGGAATCTATTAAATCGAGCTTGGGAAGATCAATATCGAGAGATGCAATATTTTGTTTGTGATATTTAATTGCAATGAAAAAATATCTTACTTATAACGATATTGATAGAATTGAACGTTTTGTCAGAACTAAACAATGGTGGGATACAGTCGATAGTCTAATTAAGCCTATTGGTGATCTTGGCTTACGAGATGCAAGAATTAATGAACTGATGCTTGAGTGGTCAACAGATTCTGATTTTTGGGTAAGACGTGTAGCAATAGAACATCAATTGTTACGTAAAAAGAAAATGAACACTGACTTACTTGCTCAGATCATCGAAAATAATTTGAACAGTCAAGAGTTTTTCATTAACAAAGCAATAGGATGGGCCTTACGTGATTACTCTAAGACAAATTCAGAATGGGTAAGACAATTTATTGCTGAAAATTATGATAGAATGGCTAAACTATCGATTACAGAAGGATCGAAGTATTTATAGCAATAGCGATTATGTGGTATATCACATAATCGTTTTTTTATAAAAATTTTTGCATTTGAACAGGTGTTTGATATAATGACACGTGAACACATGTGCGATTAAACAAGGAGGACCTCCAATTTATATATTTAAATTAAGGAGAAGAAAAAATGAAAGTCGAATCCAATTCTACTAAAAAGGCATTAGACTATCTTTTATCTCAAAAAGAAGGGACGTATCTATCAGTAATTGAACAAACAACTGGATTAGGTAAAACACATGCAGTGATTCAAAAAATCGCTGAGATTTTACAAAAAAGTCCAGACCTTGAGTTAAAACCCAAGATTTTTGTGGTTACTTCTGGAATTGAAACTAGAAATGAATTTTTCCATGATTTAAAGGAAAAGTTACCTGAATTTGAAAGCAGAATTCTACTGTTTGAGAGTGTACCTGATCAAGTTAAACATTTCCTAGAAGAACTATTATCTAAGACTGATTATGAAAATGATCGAACTTTAGCCAACGATTATTTAAGCAGCTGGTTTGATCAAAATACTGCGACGTTTAAAGATACTACTGTTTTACTAAAAAGAATTGCAAAACAATATATCTTTGTTAAACAAGAAAATGATACGTTCGGAGAATTAAGTTCTCGGTTAAAACGCACAATTTATTACGATTTAAAAAGATTGGCACAAAAAGAAGAAATAAAACTTAATACCCGTAAATTGCAATAATAAATTGAACACTTACGCTGTTTGATAGATTTTATCTAAT
>NZ_PCZF01000032.1:0-21153 GCF_002554115.1 Lactobacillus sp. UMNPBX4 | reverse complement strand
AATGATCTAAAAGCTTAAACTATCAATTTGTCAATGTCTTAACTTAATGACATTGATGGTAATAATGTGCTTAATTTTTTATTTATAAATTTCGCTTACTCTAAGCGGATATAGTCGATCACTATGTCCAGAAGGCATATTTTCCTCTAACAGTAAATTATGCTTGATCAATTCATTTTTCAATCGATTTACTGTAAAAGAATTACAATTCATTTCATCCATCAGATCTTGATCAGGATAAATAATATACATGTTTCCGTCGGAATCTACCCAGCCATTATTTGTGACTGAGTCATCTTCAGTGTAAAAATTATATATAAATAACGAGCATCGGTACTCAGCTTTTTATATTTTGGATTATGGAAGAAAGCTTGTGGAATACCATTTTACTGCTCTGGGTACTCGATTCCTTTTTTGAATTTTTGAATATCTTTATTCATTTTACTAACCTCTTTAGTTGATAAAACGTACCTTTACAATATGTATTATAGTCCTTTCTTGATTTTCACATAAGTAAAAATAATTATTATAATATAAAGTACTGTTAAAATCAACTATTTTTAAAATAGAGGTTAATTTTTTAAAAATTATGCATAAACTGCTTGCTTTAAGACCCCTACATAAGGAAGATTACGGTACCAACCGTTATAGTCAAGTCCATATCCTACTAAAAATGCATTAGGTGCTTTAAAGGCATAGTCATCAGCTTTGAAATCTACCACACGTGTCTCTGGCTTATCAAGCATTGAAACCACTTCTACACTCTTAGCGCCGCGCTTTCTCATTACTTCAGTAAGTGT
The DNA here is from genome assembly GCF_002554115.1 of Lactobacillus sp. UMNPBX4. Taxonomy (NCBI): domain Bacteria; kingdom Bacillati; phylum Bacillota; class Bacilli; order Lactobacillales; family Lactobacillaceae; genus Lactobacillus; species Lactobacillus sp. UMNPBX4. The sequence goes on along the minus strand of NZ_PCZF01000032.1, from coordinate 20,353 downwards.
CTTCAAAGTGCGACCAGTATCAATAATATCTTCCATAAAAATCACAGGATGATTAGTAACATCAGATTTAATATCTTGAACAATTTTGACATTACCAGTTGAAGAAGTTCCCGCATAACTTGAGGCCTTGATAGGATCAACCGTTAATTTGAATGTTAATCTTTTGATCATATCACTAGCAAAAAGCATTGCTCCATTTAAAACAGGAATAACAATTGGCTCTTGACCAGCATATTTTTTATTTAAACGTTCAGCCATTTCATCCATCCGTTTATTAAGTTGTTCCTGAGTAAATAATACTTTTTCAATATCGTTGTTCATTATAAATGTTTCCCCTCTTGTTCATCTAATGATCAGATTTTAGCATATATTTTTGACAGATTACAGTGTTTTCGCCTGAAAAATAGATAAAATGCTAAAAATGATATTATTTTATATAATAATCGTTCGTGTTTTACTGAAACAAAAGCAAAATAAAAAATGGAAATGCATCATGCATCCCCATTTTTGTGTCAACAGATATTATCTTTCTTCCGCAAAATCGCTAGTCTTCATCATCTTCGTAGAAATAACCCTATTATGATCTCTTTCGTTTTCAATGCTTAATTCAAACACGGATTCATCTGCTTCACTCATAGTCATCTGGCCATAAAGTGATTCAGTATCAGTTTCCTTAGAGTAAACATTTGAAACTAGTAATTCAATAGCCAGTCTTTCATTCTGCGTCAATTTATTAAGATTTCCTACTTTGACTTTGGCACCATCTAATTCATCTTTAGCTGTCTTAATATTCCAAATCAAATATTGAGCTTGCGCAGCTGACACACTATCCTTATTTAATACAGATTTTGCATCATCAATCGCTTGATCATAGTTATACCGTTTGTAAAAACTAGATAATTTGTACTTAATACTACCTTGTACTGCTATTTGCTTATTAATTAAATCCTTTAAATCTAATTCTTCGCTTTCAGACATAGCAATTTTTGCATTATCTTCAGCCTGACTAGCACTATTAATCGGCTTTAAAAATTTACCGTCAACATATTTTACATCGCTAGCCTTAATAAAAGCATCCCCTATCTTTACCGTATTAATTTTAACTACCTCAGGGAAACTAGGAGATGTCTTCAAATTAGCCATTTTTTGATAATGATTGGTTAAATGGTAATAAAGCTCAGCTTTGTTTTCCTGCTCGTTCCACAAATAGATGGCCCCATTAACCTTTATTGGTGCTAAACTCGTCCAAGCAAAACCTTTAGGCGTAATTACTTCTCCGTTAAATGCATATAATGGTGCTTTACTATTATCTCTTTTGACCTCAACAACGGTTGTATTACGAACATCATAGTTGATAGAGTCCATGTTTTGACGGGCAGTGACATCTCTAGCCCAGATATAATAATCCGTGCCTTTAATATGATAAGCATTAGGGAAACTATTGGCTAACACGTCCATGCCACCTAATTGATCGACAACTAGCTTTTGACCTTTTTTATAGTATTTTCCGGTAGTCAAAGCTCTATTCTTGCTGGCCATAAAAATTTGTGGCGCCTTCGTTTTAACTGTTACCGTAGTTTGATTAAATAAAAGCTTATTACCATCGATAGCATCAACATTTGCGGCTTTAATATATTGGTTTTTACCGATCTTAAAATAATCGGCACCCTTAATCTTGGTTATGGTTAATTGATATCTGTGTGCATTTGAATAATTTTGATAAAAGTACAAGTTATCCGCAAAATCATTTTGACTAATCTTGCCTTGATACTTAACTAATGTACCTTTACGCAAAAGCTTCTTAGTATGCTTACCTTTTTTATTATAAATATAGGCATTATGATTGAGCTTCAATTTATCTTTTTGACTAATTTGCCGTTTGTTAGTGGCTGCTAAAACCGTTTGTGACGGTTGAATCATTCCGACAGTAGGTGAAACTGCTAGTAAAGTGGCTACAGAAGTTAATACAATCTTTTGCTTTAATTTCATTTTTTTACCTCATCAAAATTCACTTATATTTTTAATTATAACAAGCAAAAGCAGGCACTCATTAATAGAATGCCTGCTCTTTGTTACGTCAACTACCCTAGACTGAAGTCTAGGGCTTAGTGGATCGTTAGCTTGCGCCAACCAGAACACCAACTTGCTTAGATACGGACTTGACTTACCAGCAGTAATCTTTTGACTATTGCCGATAGAGGTCGTCTAATTACCAAAGCCTTTTGAGTCCGTGAGTTGCTAGCGGACTGCAGCCTTTCTAGGCTGCCTCTTTTATTTTAGGATTCTGCCACTTGCCTAATCCTTTTTCTAAGATGTTCACGGCCGCATTCCAATCACGAATATGGTGCGTTCGACAGATTGGACAAGTCCATTCCCGATCCTTAAGGGTTAATTTCTTATAGCTATTTTGTCCCATAATACTGCCACAAGCATGACAGCGTTGAGTAGTATATTTAGGATCAATTGTTAGAAATTCTTTGCCATATAGATCTGCCTTATAAGCCAGCATGTTCAGGAAACTACGCCAACCAGCATCAGAAATGGCTTGAGATAAGGCATGATTCTTTAACAGATTTCCCTGACTCAATTTCATATAAATTAAGTTTTATGCAAATACTTCTTCGATGTTTAAGTTAACTACGAATGCATTTGGAAATTCAGTCTTAGCTAAAACTTTCTTTGCATAGTCATCATCTTCGTGAACTTCTGCAGTAGCAAGTACCCTAACTGCAGTGTGTGATGGAACATCAGCTGCAACAAGAGCAACCTTTGAACCGCGCTTAATGTTTTCGTAAGCTTCACCCTTGGTCTTTTCAAGGTATTGTAAGTGGCTTGGGTCTAAGACAGTCATTGAGCCCTTAGGACCAACTTGTGGGTTACCATCAGCATCAACAGTTGATAAGTAAACTAAGTTATTCTTGAAAAGGTTTGCTTGTTCTTCAGTAAGTTTGTTAGTGTTTAATTTTTTCATAGACAATACATCCTTTCAATTTATCGATATACTAAGTATACATCAATTTGATGAGACCGTAAAATAGTTTGTGTAAGGAGTAAGTTTCAGACTTTAAAATACCTACGATTTCAGTTACAATTAAATTCATAAAAGACCAGTTTCTAATATGTTTTTTTGCTTAACATCAGACTACTGGTCTTTTTGTTTTGGAGTCAAGTCCTAAATTGGATTTGGCTCCTTTTTAATTTGTAACTAAGCGTCACCGCAAACTATTTTACACTTAGTTGATTAAAAAAGAGCCAGGTTTCCCTGACTCAATTTCATATAAATTAAGTTTTATGCAAATACTTCTTCGATGTTTAAGTTAACTACGAATGCATTTGGAAATTCAGTCTTAGCTAAAACTTTCTTTGCATAGTCATCATCTTCGTGAACTTCTGCAGTAGCAAGTACCCTAACTGCAGTGTGTGATGGAACATCAGCTGCAACAAGAGCAACCTTTGAACCGCGCTTAATGTTTTCGTAAGCTTCACCCTTGGTCTTTTCAAGGTATTGTAAGTGGCTTGGGTCTAAGACAGTCATTGAGCCCTTAGGACCAACTTGTGGGTTACCATCAGCATCAACAGTTGATAAGTAAACTAAGTTATTCTTAAAAAGGTTTGCTTGTTCTTCAGTAAGTTTGTTAGTATTTAATTTCTTCATAGACAATATATCCTTTCTGTTTTATCAATACACTATAAGTATACATCGATTTAATAGCAGGTGTTAGGGATTTGCTTACATCCTGATTTTTATTTAACAAAATGCTTTTATTACTATAAATAAGCAAAATTAAATTTTCATTTTATTTTAAAAAATGCTATGATTTAACCAACTAAAAAACAAAGGAGAAACATATGAATTTAGCAAAAATCCGCGGCGGTGCTGGTGATATCACCAAGCCCGATCTTAATGCCCGCATTCAAGATAACTTATACTTAGCCGTTAACTCTGACTGGATTTCTAAAGCCAAGATCCCTACCGATCGTCCATTAATCAGTAGTTTCAGTGAAATTGATTTAAAAATCGAAAAAGAATTGATGAACGACTTAGCTGATTTTGCTTCTGGTAAAAAAGCTTTGCCTGATATTCCTAACTTTGACAAGGCAATCGAAGTTTATAAATTGGCTAAGGATTTCGCGAAAAGAGACACCGATGGCTTTCAACCTGCTCAAGCTGATCTTGAAACTTTAACCAACCTAAAAGATGTCGATGACGTCAAGCAAAATCTAGCAAAATTATTCTTGCGCTTTAGCTTTCCATTTTTATTCGAAGTTGAACCTGATCGTAAGAATACTAAGATCAATTCCCTCTCCTTCGATCGCAACTCATTGATCTTGCCTGACACTACTAGTTATCAATCTCCTTCTGCTAAGCAACTACTCGATGTTTGGCAAAAGCAAACTGAAAACTTATTAAAGATGGCTGGTGTTGAAGAAGCTGCTGCTAAGAAATACGCTACTGATGCGATTGCACTCGATGCTAAAATCGTTAAAGTAGCCAAGTCAGCCGAAGAACGTGCCGATGATGTAGCTCTTTATAACCCAATCAAGACTAACGAATTTGAAGAAAAGACCAGTTCTTTAAACTTAGGTCAATTACTTGATCAGCTTTTTGAAAAGAAGCCAGATTACGTTGTTGTACGTGAACCAAAATTCTTAGACCACTTCAACGAATTATTTGATCAAGAAAGCTTCGATGAACTTAAAGGCTGGTTAATCTCTACTTTCATTAACAAAGCTGCAGCATTTTTATCAGAAGATTTCCGTCAAGCTGTCTTCCCATTCAAGCAAGCTACCTATGGACAAAAGGAACTACCTAGTCAAGAAAAGGAAGCTTACTATAAAGCAAATGATTTATTTGACGATGTAATCGGCGTGTATTATGGTCGCACTTACTTTGGTGAAGATGCCAAGGCTGACGTAGAAGATATGATTCACCGCATGATTGATGTCTACGAGCAGCGTATCAGCAATAATGACTGGCTCTCACCTACTACTAAGGAAAAGGCAATTACCAAGTTGCGCGCCTTGGTTTTAAAGATTGGCTATCCTGATAAAATCGACCATGTTTACGATTTGTTCCAGATTACCCCGGCAGGTGAAGGCGGCAGTCTTTACAGTAATCAAGCAGATATTCGTGAAGTCGGTTTGAAGCATAATTTCGAGAAACTGTACAAGCCAGTTGATCGCAGCGAATGGTACATGCCAGGCAACTTGATCAATGCTTGCTATGATCCACAAAGAAATGATATTACCTTCCCTGCTGCTATTTTGGAAGCACCTTTCTACGATATCCATGCTTCTCGTGCCACTAACTACGGCGGTATTGGCGTGGTAATCGCGCATGAAATCTCCCACGCATTCGACAACAATGGTGCTAAGTACGATGAGTTCGGCAACATGAAGAATTGGTGGACTAAGGAAGATTTTGCGGAATTTGAAAAGCGTACTCAAGCTGAAATCGATTTGTTCAATGGTATCAAGTATGGGCCTGTAACTCTTAACGGTAAGCAAATTGTTAGTGAAAATATTGCCGATCAAGGTGGTTTAACTGCTGGTATTGAAGCTAATAAGAATGAACATGGCGACATGAAAGAACTATTCGAAAACTATGCTCGCATTTGGGCAAGCAAAGAATCTCCTGAAATCATTAAGACAATTGCCGCCTTCGATGTTCACGCTCCAGGTCCTGAAAGAGTTAACGTTCAAGTACAATGCCAACCAGAATTCTATAAGGCCTTCAATGTCCAAGAAGACGATGGTATGTGGCTTGATCCTGCTAAACGCGTAGTCATTTGGTAAAAATCTTATTTTAAATAATAAAACTCAAATCCTATTAAATCTTGGTGTTAATAAGCCTGGATTTAATAGGATTTTTTGCTTCATTAAGCATCGCTATTTCTTAGGTACATACAGTTTGCTTGATTTTTATTTATTTTTTAGTTAGTATGGAAATGAATGTAAGGGGTTACATTAGCATAACAACGTATATATATAAAAGTATTCGCTAATGCAACTAGAGATTTTTTACCTAGCCAAAAAAGGAATAGAGGAATAATTCTTATGAAGAAAATTTTAGCAATTAATTCAGGTAGCTCTTCTTTTAAGTTTAAGCTTTTTACTTTTCCCGATGAAAAAGTAATTAGTGAAGGCCTGGCCGATCGAGTCGGACTAGAGGGTTCAACCTTTGCCATTAAAGTTAATGGTGAAAAACATAAAGAAGAAATCGCAATTCCAGACTCTGAAACTGCGGTCACAATTTTACTTAAAAAGCTCAAGAAATATAACTTAATCAATGATCCTAAAGAAATTATTGGAATCGGACACCGGATTGTTGCTGGTGGTGAAGAATTTAAGGATTCAGCGCTAGTTGATCAGGAGACGCTCAAGAAAATTTATGATTTGAAGCAATACGCTCCTTTACACAATGCCGTAGAAGCTGACGTAATTAAGGCCTTTATGAAGTTCTTGCCAGATGCGGCTGAAGTTGCTGTCTTTGATACTTCATTCCACCAGAGTTTAGATAAAGTTCACTATTTATATTCTCTTCCTTACAAGTATTATAAAAAATACGGTGCAAGAAAGTATGGTGCTCACGGCATCTCCCTTAGATATATTAGTCAAGAAGCCGCCAAAATCTTAAACCGTGACCTTAAAGATTTAAGATTAATAGTTTGTCACTTGGGATCCGGTGCTTCAATCACTGCTGTTAAAAACGGTAAATCCTACGATACATCAATGGGCTTCACTCCAGTAGCGGGAATTACAATGAGCTCTCGTTCAGGTGATGTCGATCCCTCCCTACTGCCCTTTATTATGAAAAAGGAAAACTTAAGCATTGATCAAATGATGAAAATTCTGAATCATAAATCAGGCTTACTTGGTATTTCAGGAATATCACCTGATATGCGTGATTTACGTAGTGATGTGACTCCTCTATCTGGTGAGAAGAAGGTTCGTGCTGACCTAGCTCGTAATATTTTTATCAATCGAATCGTTCGCTATGTCGGTGGCTATATTCTTGAAATGGGCGGACTTGATGGCATCATTTTCACGGCTGGCGTTGGTGAACACGATTACGGCGTTCGTGAAGGTGTTATGGATTCATTGAAGCTCTTAGGCTTAAAGCCTGATCTTGCCGCTAATAAGAATAATGATACGTTCATCACTAAGAAGGATTCTAAGATTATTGGGATGGTAATTCCAACCAATGAAGAATTAATGATTGAGCGCGATGTAGTCAGAATTGCTGGATTGAAGTAGAATTTTGGATACTTATTTTTCAAATTAAAGAATTTGAGATAAAAGAAAAATGATATCTTTGCATGTTGCATTGATATCATTTTTTAGTTTTTAATATAATCGATTATCTTTATTTCTTACAATAATTCTCACAACTAAGTGATATGTTTTCTTATAAACAAGGCTATATAGCTAGCTTTTTAGTTTTGTATCCATAACGATCAAAGTAATTTCCAGCACCACTGCCAAATCTTATAGCTTTTACCTTTTTACCATGTCTAGTTTTAGTAACAGGCACATAATAGATACCATTTCCAGCTCCCGTTACCCAGTCATTGGTATTAAATGAAGTAATACCATGCCATTTAAGTTTATAGGCTTGAAATTGAATAGTATTTATCTTTGAAATAAGCTTACGGTGCTCTTTTATATTTTGATGTTCTACTCTATTTTCCCACTTTGCATATTCTTTTTCAGGTAAAATTTTATAAAGCTTTCTTCCATCTACTGTATGTGCTGTTATCTTACAATGTTTAATTCTTCCATCTTCTTTATAATACCAAGTACCTCTTGTTGCCTTAGGTGTTGTAAACAGAGACTTAGCTCCCCAGCTTGCCGCATTAACATTATGATTTGATTTACTAAAAGTAATACTACCTATCCCTATAGCTATTACAATTATGCTAATGATCTTTAAAAAATTTCTTTTATTCATTGTACGTACTTCCCTACATCTATTAATCTTTATTCTCCAACGGTGAAATCTGATCCTGGTAGAACTTATTTAGCCCTAAGCGAACCTTTTTCTTCCATTGCAACATGTTCATATCAGGATGAGTTTTACGAAATTCACTAAACACTTTAAATGATAGTAAAGCATTAATTCCCGTTTGTTGGTGATCAACTTCGTTTGGGTCATAATGACGAATAACAAATTTGAGATCATCAATATTAAGTCCATTTTCATCAGCGAACTTTTTAATTAGATCTTCTCTAGCATCATCGATCATATTTTGTAAGAGTTCGTTAACTTGCTTATTTCTAAACTTTTCAGGATCAAATTTAATTTGAAACCATAAATTATTTACAATATCAGCCAATGACTTATTGTTCTTACCTAGATTTTCGATATAGTCATCGATTTCTTTTACTTCAGCCTTAGTTCGCTTACTGTTTTCTTTATCATCTGATGGAATATAAGCCTGAATCAATTGAACAATATAAGCATAATTAATCTCTTGTCTACCAGTATTTTCAAGCTCATAATCTGGATCGAACTGATCATCATCTTCTGTTGCTGGCTTATCCTTACCTGTAGCTTCTCTAACCTTTTCTTTAACAACTTCATATGTCGCCCGGGTATCCTCAATGAACATTGGATCTAAGCCATAATCTTTTTCAAGATCAATATTATTGAATTCATTGTAAGTTTTGATAGCACCTAAGCTTTTATCAAAATCCTGATATTCTTTTAGAAATCGTTTTTGATCATCAAGCGGAGCTTCAGTAATTGGAATACCTTGATCTCCCTGATACTTAATGATCTTCTTTTCAGCATTATTGAACTGTAGAATTGATTCATCCCAAGTCGGAGCAAGAGCTTGCTTTTCGCTACCTTCGGTATAAAGCATTAAGGCACCATTGATACTTTCTTTATATTTCTTAGGATATTGATAAGTAACTATCTGTCCATATCTTTTATCTCTATCGAAGATACGGTTAGTTCTCGAAAATGCTTGGATTAAATCCTTATACGGCATTGGTGCACGATCCAAGAATAAAGTTGATAAACATGGTGCGTCAAAGCCGGTTAACAGACGATCAACTACTATGACAATATCTAATTGTTGAGAACGTGGTTTAAACTCATCTTTTTTACGAGCTAAACGATCATTCACGTTTGTGTTATATGCGCCTAACTCAGCCATAGAATAATGAGTATTAAACATCTTATTGTAATCTTCTAAAGATTGCTTCATCTCATTTTGGTTAGCCTCATCGCCATCACCATTTTCGCCAATCGAGTATGTAATTGCTATTTTAGGAAAATCTGGCAATACTTTCTTAATTCGATTAGGAATTTTAATATCTGGATCTTTATCATTAATTACATCCCTAAAGATTCGATAATATTTTTGAGCTTGCTTAATAGAGCTAGTAGTAAAAATGGCATCGTAGGTGTAGCCACGATTATCTTTGTTATAAATACCTAATTTGCGATATGAATTATTTAGAATTCTTTTTACTACTGCCTTCATGTGCGAGAGGGATGCATATTCTTTATTTCTAGCATCAGTATCTGATTCATCAGCATCCTCTGACACATTACTTTCCTCCTCTACTTGAAAACCAAGTACAGCTTTATCTCTGATAGCATCCTTAATGGTATATTTATGCAAGCATTTTCCATATTGTTGTTCAGTAGTTCGAGCATTCTTTCCCTTAGCCTCACGAGCATTTTCTGCAAAAATAGGAGTACCAGTGAAGCCATACCATAAAGGTGGATTTTTAGTAAAAAATGCATCTATTTCATTCTTTTGATCGGGAGAGACTGCACGGTGACATTCATCAACGATAAAGGCTAATTTTATATCTTTTAACTTACGGTATAGACGTTTTTGTTCTTGATCTTGAGCGATTCGCTTGAATAAAGCCTGCATTTTTTGTCTAGTAGTAACGATAACCCTTTTATCTGAACTTACTAACTTACGGGCAAGAGAATAACTATTTTCAGTACCTTCAACGTCAATTGAGTCATTCTGAGCATAGGTTTCAAATGCTTGAGTAGTTTGAGTATCTAAATCATTACGATCAATTAGAAATATCGTCTTTTGAATTGATGGAATTTTAAGTAAATTATGTGCAACCTTATAAGAAGTTAAAGTCTTACCGGAACCTGTTGTATGCCAAACAAAACCAGAATATGGTTGATCTTTATTATCTTTTCCGTATGACGCATCAAAAATGGCTTGAATTGCATGAATTTGATATGGACGTAACACAATAATACTGTGTTGTGTGCTATCTAAAGCAATATAGTTAGCCACCATATTATGAGCTGCAGGAATAGACAGTACGTCTTTAGCAAATTCAAGATAATTTTGCACAGGCTTATTTTCTTTATCTACCCAAGTAGTTAAAAACTTCTCTTTTAATTGTTGTCCAGCAGCAATGTATTGGGTATAACTTCCGTTAGTTACGACAAAGAATTGAAGAGTTGAGAATATTCCATTAAACATCTGCTCATCAATATACTTTTGAATCTGATTGAAAGCTTCTTTAGGTGAATGTGCTCTATTCTTCAATTCAATATGAATCATCGGTAAACCATTGATTAAAAGAGTTACATCCCCACGACGATTACGATCTACTTCTCTGCGTTTATGAAATTGAATTTGATGCACTACTTCATAGACTGAATTACCACCAGCAATATTATTATTGTTAATCACTACAAAGTCAGCAGTACCTAATTTAGTATTATCTCTTTGAATTTGTAATCTGACTTCCCCATTAACTCCTGCAAGCCATTCTGCAGATTTATAGAAAGTTGGATGAATTATCTTAGATTTAATAATTGCCTTTTCATTATCAGTTAATGGAACATCCTTTAAAACATCTTTGTTTGAGCGAGATAAAATCTTAAAGAAGTTATTCCAAAGATCATCTTCATTTTTAATATCATCACGAAGAGTCCATTGTGACTCTCCATGAGTAAGTTGGTCAATTAAATTTTGTTCGAGTACATTCTCTTGTTCCACGAATTTGATACTCCTTATTTTTAATATTGCTTATAATTAAATTATCTCATTTAAATTTGGAATTGCATTACTTTTATTTACGTTTTTCGTTTGGGAGCAGCGTAAGTTAGGAGATATATCTGAAATAATTCGAGGAGCATCTCCCAGACCTATTAGTGATCCCAAGTGGTTTAATAGTAATTCAAATATTGGATGGTTACGCATTTCTGATGTGACTGCTCAACATGGACGAATACAGCACTTGTCTCAACACATATCTATACTGGGACAAGCAAAAACAAGAGTAATTTCAACACCGCATTTATTATTGAGCATAGCTGCATCTGTGGGTTATCCAGTTATTAATTATGTTAAAACTGGTGTTCATGACGGCTTTCTCATATTTGAAAATCCAAAGTTTAATATAGATTTTGGATTTTACTGGTTAGCTTTCTACAAACATGAATGGCAAAAATTTGGTCAACCAGGTAGTCAGGTTAATTTAAATAGTTCTATTGTTAAAAAAACTAATATTGGATTGCCTGATAACGTTGAACAAAAAGCTATTGTTCATCTTCTCAAATTAATAGATAATCGTATAACCCTTCAGCAACGAAAATTAGAAAGTTTTCAATTTACTTATCACGAAATAATTAGGCGACTTTTTTTAAAAAAAGCAAAGTGGCAGCAAACCAAATTATCTGATTTAGTAACTATTTTAGATAAAAATAGAAAACCGGTTAAAAAAGAAGACAGATTATTTGGCGATACTCCATATTATGGAGCTAATGGAATTCAAGACTATATCAGCGGATTTACTCATAAAGGAGAATTTATACTTATAGCCGAAGATGGAGCTAACAGTTTAACAGAATACCCTATTTATTTTGTCAAAGGTCAAATTTGGGTTAATAATCATGCACATGTTTTAAAAGTAAATAAAGATGTAAGCCCATTATTTCTAGCTTTAGCATTAAAGCAGATTAATTATTCAAAATATACTGTTGGAAGTAGCAGAAATAAACTTAACTTAAAAGATTTAGAAAACATAGCTATATTTATACCTGACAATAATGAGCAACAAAAAATAGGACAGTTTTACTCTAACTATTTAAATTACCTACGTATTAATAAAAAAAGAATTCAGTATATGAAACAATTCAAACAATTTCTTCTCCAGAATATGTTCATTTAATCTTGCATAATAATAAAACCTCCTTAAACAATGTCAGAGTGACTAAAGTTTAAGGAGGTTTTTATATGTCACGAAAATATAGTACCAAGTTGTTTTATAAATATTATCTAGATTGGATTCATCTATATAAAGATAATGCTGTTCGTCCTGTTACGCTTAATAAATACTATTTAGTTCAGCGTAAGTTGCAAGAATTAGCACCTAATTTACATATGAATGAATTAACTCGACAGAGTTATCAACGAATTCTAAATTTATATGCAAAAGATCATGAAAAAAATACGACTCTAGATTTCCACCATCATCTTAAAGCAAGTTTATTCGATGCAGTAGATGACGGCCTCTTAAAAACTGATCCCACAAGAAGAGCAATTATTAAAGGATGTGAACCTAGTTCAAAGAAAATAAAGTTTTTAAATCTCTATGAACTTCAAACTTTATTAAGATCTTTAGATTTAAAAGCAGAATTAAACTGGGATTGGTTCTTCTTCCTAATTGCTAAGACAGGATTGAGATTTGCAGAGGCATTAGCACTTACCCCTGAAGATTTCGACTTTGAAAAACAGAGTATTATTATCAATAAATCGTGGAATTACAAAGAAAAAGTTGGATATTTTCAGCCTACAAAGAATGAATCATCTAATAGAACAGTAATGGTTGACTGGCAATTAATGCAACAATTTCAGTCTATGATTCAACAAAAGGAATCTGATCAACCTATTTTCTTTGGTAAAAATCAACGAGTTTATAATTCTACTTTGAATCAAAAATTAGAATCGTATTGTAAGGAACTAGATATTCCAATTATTTCTATTCATGGTCTTAGACATACTCATGCTTCACTTTTATTATATGAAGGAGTATCAGTGGCTAGTGTAGCTAAACGTTTAGGTCATAATAATACCACAACGACACAAGAGACTTATATTCATATTATTCGTGAGCTTGAAAACAAAGATAACGATAAAATACTGCATCATTTATCACAGCTATAGAAAAAAGGCATCGTTTGATGCCTTTTTTCGTTAGATGAACATGTTTTGGAGTAAAAATTTTTTTATTTTTTTAATCGAGCCTATTTTTTTAGTTTCAACTAAAATTCTTTGATCCAAATAATTCAATGTTTTTGAAATTTTTTCTTGTTCTTTAACACTTGGAACGTTTATTTTAAAAATCTCAGTAAAATCCTTTATTACATGAGGAATATTGGGAGTTCTATACCGTAAAAAAATTATGGGCTCTTTACTTTTTAAATATTGATATAAAAATCCTCCTGAATACTTTGGTTTATAGCTTTTCAAAGTTGATCCTAATGCACCAGTAAACCCATGATAAATTTTTCCAGCCTGTGAGCCATCCCAAAGAATAATAATATCATTGTGAAATGTATCAGTAGGCGAATCAACTTTTGTTATGGAGCCACCATTTAATAATGCAGTGTCGATATAAGTAGATTTTGTTCCCTTCATATCAGCTTTAGCTTTACCTTTAATTTCTTTAACTATAAGCTTCTTAAGACGTTCATATTTCCATTTATCAGAAAACGAATTGAATCTTAAAATAGGAACGAATTCTGTCTCTTGACAAAACATATATTGAGATAGTGCTTTTTTCATAACTTTTAATAATTTCAATTTTCGTTGCTGAAGATTTACAATTTTATCTAGTTTTGAAAGAATTTTACTAATTTTATCTTGCTCACTTCGATCACTAGGAATATTAAAAATCAATCTTCCGAAATCAGTTTTATTAAGTTTGGGTTGCGCACTTACACCAACCAAACTTAATACCTTATTTTTATTTTGTGGATACTTTAATAAATAAAAGCAAAATTGGTTATTTAATTTATTAGATCTTAATAAAACAGCATTAGGTGCAAGTGTCATAGGCTTATCCAATTTAGGCACTTGAAAAGTTTTACCAACCCCAGCTCCAACATTGGATAGTAAAATATCTTTGGGTTTAAGAGAACTCTTACTCAAAAAATCATATCCTTTTTTATCCGTAAATAACCAAGGGCCGTTCCAATTATTTGAAGCATCCATTAATCTTATAAGATAAGCATAATTAGGGTTTTTATATGTTTTAACATTATGTCGTAAACTAGCAAAACTGCCGTTTGCTACATAATCGGTAATAGTAGTAAATATTTTTTTTAACGATTGTTGCTCCCAATCGTTAGTGAATCCTTTAAAGCGCAATACTGGAGCACTTTTCACCTCTCTTCTATTCATGAAGCTCGCCCTCCAGTTCCTTTATAATGGCATCCAGGCCATCCATAATATCAGAATCATCTGAAGTTAATTCCTTTAACATGCCGACCAATTCTCGTTGATTTTTCTCAATCTCAACATTTGTTTCATGCAGGTCAGCAGCTACTTTCTTCAGGTCTACCGGAGGCTCGGGAACGAAAGTATCCACATACCTTGGGATGTTAAGATTAAAATCGTTTTCTTCAATTTCATCAAACTTAGCTAAATGAGCATAACGTTCAACATCTTCACGCTTCTCATAAGTATCAAGAATCTTTTGAATATCTTTTTCTCTTAACTCATTTTGGTTCTTTTTCTTTTCAAATCCTTTAGAAGCGTCAATAAACATTACACTTCTATCAGTTTTATCCTTCTTCAACACCACAATAACAGTTGGAATACTAGTACTGTAGAACAAGTTAGATGGTAATCCAATTACCGCATCAATTGAACCATTTTCAAGGAGCTTCTTACGAATCTTACCTTCTGCTGCTCCTCGGAATAGAACACCATGAGGTAAAACAATAGCCATAGTACCTGTATTCTTTAAATGATAAAAACCATGCAATAGAAATGCGTAATCAGCTTTTGATTTGGGAGGTAGTACACCATATGGGCTAAACCGAGGATCTTGTAAAAAGCCTTTATCAGCTGGCCACTTTAAAGAATATGGCGGGTTCATTACTACAGCATCAAACATAGTTTTAGCAACAGGTGGCCAATCAGCACTAAGTGTATTACCTCTGCGAAGATGCTGATTACCAAAATCAACACCATGAAGAATCATATTCATTTTAGCCAATCTATGTGTTGAGAAATTAATTTCTTGTCCAAAGTAAATTATCTGATCTGCTTTTCCGCCAAATTTTTCAATGTATTTTCCAAAATTTAAAAGCAAAGACCCTGATCCCATTGCTGGGTCATATACTGTTAAACCATCTGGGTATTTGCCTCCAACTAAAGTTAATTTAGTTAACAACTCTGATACTTTTTGAGGTGTATAAAATTCACCTGCTTTTTTTCCTGAACTTTCGGCAAATTTGCCGATTAAAAATTCATAGGCATCACCTAAAGTATCACCCTTAGTTTTAACAATCTCTAAATCACCTATTGCTTTAATGACGTTAGCAATAGTATCTGCTTGTTGCTGGGCATTATCACCTAATGCCTTGGAATATAAATCAACATCTTCAAACAATCCTGCAAAATTTTCACTTATACTTTCAATGTCATTAAAAGCTTCCGCCAAATCAGAAATTTGAAATGTTTTAAGTTCACCTTTTTGAGTTCTAGCTTCTCCATTAATTTCATTTAATAAATACGTAAATGTGTGTCTAGGAGAAATTGTATACGAAAAAGTTCTTTTTAATTCCTTTAAAAGTTCTTCATCTTCGGCGTTTTCTTCATATAATTTTTGATTAGCTTTTAAATCTGCATTCGGATCACCAATAAGTTGTCCCACATAATATAGCATCTTATCAGAAAGATACTTATAAAAAATTATTCCCAATAAATAGTTCTTATATTCATTAGCATCCATTTTAGAACGTAAATCGCCTGCGGCACTATATAAAGCCTGTTCAAGTTGACTTTTAGCTTTTATATTATTATCTGACATATAAGTTTTTCAGTCCTTCTAATTTTCGTTGTTAGAGCAACGAAAATATTAATTAATATTATTTTAACTTGTCAAGCCAAATAATAAAAGAACTAATATTCGAAAAATAAAAATGCACTTTAGTCAAGTGCATTTAATTTATATACTTTCGTAATTCTCTTTCATTAATCTTACTTTGTTTTTCAGCTGCATCGTAAACAAATTCAAAGACGGACTGATCAATATTAGCAATATCAATAAAAAACACGGTATTTGTTCTTGCGTTGAAAATCATTAATCGTTCAATATTTTCATTATTAAAATGATTATAAAATCCTAACGTATAATACAAAAGCAACTGGCGAACCCATGAAATTTGCATAGTAGTTTTCACTGAAACCTTTAAATCCAATAATGTCTGTTTTAAAAGATAGTCACCATCTCCAGAGACAAAACCATTTTCAGCCTTAGCAAAAAATGCATCCCTAGTTGGCCAACCAAATTCTTCGAAAAATTCCTCAACACGTTGAATCATCATTTTAATGTGTTCAATTGTTAACTTATCAGGATGTGCTTTGGGTTTAACATAGCGACCACTGCGAAATGCATCTTCCCACGCACAGATGTCTGTTGCCAAGTAAATAGCTTCATCTGATAATGAATCAACATCTGACAGATCTTTAACTAAATATCTTAATCTTTCTTCTTGATCTAAAAGCTTCTTATATTCTTTAACCGGAATAATTCCATGAATCAAATCTTGTTTGGCTTTAGCATTCGCAACGTCAAAGGCGTGTTCATCAGCAAGCAACACATAGCGAGAAAGATAATCCACTATGGTTCCTACCTCAGTCGGTTTTATATTTTCATCTTCCTTTGAGATGACAGTATTTGGGTTCAATTGCTTAATCGTAAAATCATTGCCCTTAACAATCCTATTTAAAGGCAATATTTTAGGTTGATGAGCAATTTGAGTTATTGTGATTGGTAATTTCATTTAATTTTCTTTCACTTTAACAGAAAGATAAAATTCATCTTTTGGTATCTTATATGCTTCAATTATTTGCTTAAGCACATGCATATTACGATGAGCACTTCCACCAGTCATTACATAGATATCATCTCTAACTTTGGAGTAACTCCACTTTAATTTGTCATCAATATCTTTCTCTTGACAAATTATGAAGCTATTATTTTGATTAGCATTGTTTAATGTTCCTTTCCAAGTTAATCCAACTAGGCTTTTCAACAAATCAGGATTATCTTGGTCTAAAATTTGAATGACTTGAAGAGGAACGTCTTTAAAGTACTTAACAGGATACTTCGATCCTTCAAGAGTAAATGAAACCAATTTCCTTCCTGTAGTCGCATCTAAATTGTCTAATCCAATTTTATCTACAGCTTCAAACTCAATTCTTGAATCTTCAATAGGATTCAATTCATAACGATTCAGTAGTATATCTGCCAACCTTTCTGCTCTAGCCTTAATATCTGCGATTGTCCATTCATTTTTATCTACTACATCCTTATTAAGAATTATTGCTTTAGAATTTTCTTCTAAAATATGTTTCTTTTCAGCAAAACTCTTATTAGACATTTCAGAATTATATCCAGTTATAGATAAGTTCCCTAATGTATGAACAAATTCATCATGTTCTTCATCAGAAATATTCTTACGCCACGATTTACTCATTGTCTGTGGCATGATATGTTCAATAGTTAAATCTTCTGAATTTAACTTTTCCTTTGAATTTCCATTCTCAATATCAAGCATTATTAAGTCACAAAGTCCTTTATTCAAATAAAGCTTTGAGTGAATTAATGCATTTTTGAGTTGATTATCATCTGGTACTTCATTTTGATTTTGTTGAACAAATAAATACTTATTGATGGCTTCATAATATTTTTTCTTATTTTTAGCTAATTTAAATGTTCTAGCATAATAACTAGCAAAAAATCCTAATAAAGAATTAGAAGGCACATCACAAATTGTCCTTCTTATAAGATAAATTGTAATCAAATGAATCACTTTAGTTAAAGTTTCTTCATCAATTTCATTATTTTCATAGTCATGGAAAACATGGAGAAAGAATGGATAAGATGTGCTTTGATTTATTCTATTTAAACTAGCTAAATCTGTTTTAATATCATCGTTATAACTAGATTCTGCCGGATACATAAAAGAAGCATATAATTCTGCATAATCTTTTATTTCCTTAAGTGCTTGTTCATGACTTAGATTTTCATTTTTAAATGTATCAACAAAAGTTTGGTAAACTTTACGTTCAGCGACCACTGAATTTTTCTTCATAATAATAAATTGTCTAAAGAACGCATCCATAGCATGATTGCTATTATCTCTTCTTAATTTATTTTCAATAGGTAACCAGTAATCTTCAAATAATCTTTCTTGATCATGATCACTCATTAACAAGAAATTACGAATTAAATCTGAATTAGTTAAAGCAACGCCAGTCGAATTGATACTTTCAAAAATAATTTGAGGATCATCCTCACCTTCTTTAAGACTGATTCCTACTACTTGGAGTTGTCGAATAGCTTGTAAAATTTCTCTACTTGTAATTCCCTGCTTGAGCCAATTATCAAAGGTTTGCTTTGCTAATTTATAGTTTTCAACAATATGACTATTTTCATCTAATTTATCATTATCATGATTCAACAAAGCTGTGTATTGAATATTATCTGATTTAATAGGCTTTAACTTGATTTTATATTCTTGAGAGGGAGACTGAGAATTTGTTAAAAACATTTCAATAGTTCCAGTAGTGAAGGCATCACCATCAACGGTAACATCTTTTAAAGCCTGTAGTAATAATGTAATCGTGGTTAACCTTTGTTGACCATCAATAATTAAATATTCTGGTAGTCCTATATCACTATTAGTTGATTCAAGGTAAACTACCGCGCCTAAAAAATGCTGCTTTTTAGTTTTAATTACAGTATATAAATCATCTAATAACCTTTTTACATTATTTTTATTCCAATCATAATTACGTTGATATACTGGGATTTTCAAAATCATTTGAACTGGGGCAAAAAATCGTTCTGTTGCATTAAATATACTTGCTTGCATTGTTGTTTACTTTCCTTTTAATTTCTAAATTGTAAGTTAATGGATTCATATTAACTTTTTCTATACTCTATAATTTTAACACTACATTTTTAGCGTTTTTCTCCACTTATCATCATCTTTCAGTAATTTAAATTACAGTAATCATAATTACTGTAATTACGATTACTGAAAAATAAAAGCATCCCTCTCTGGAATGCTCCAACAAACAATTACCTATTCATCACCTTGATAATACAAATCGTTAAAATTCTTATGCTTATATTGCTGTGCAAGTTGTGGATTCTTCCAAGCAACACAGTTAGTCCAAAGGCCTGCTCCTTCAGCAATCACTAATACCGGCTGACCATTTTCAGTATAAGGGCCGTAGAAAGTACCATCACCAGCGCCTTGCATCCAGCCCATGACATTCAAATATTTAATGCCATGTGCCTTCCAAAAGCCAGTTCTTCCCCAATTTTTAGTTTTTTCAACTAAGCCGGCATCAACTTCTTCTAGTGCTAATTTCATTAATTCTCTAATCAAATCAAAGAAGTAGCACATTAATTCCTTTTCACGAGCAATAACATTATTTTCGGACTTAATAATTTTCACGATATCAGTTATAATAGACTCCATAAAAGACTAGCTTCTAATGTGTTTTTTTGCTTAACATCAGACTACTGATCTTTTTGTTTTGGAGTCAAGTCCTAAAATGGATTTGACTCCTTTTAATTTATATTTAAACGTTACCGCAAACTATTTTACACTTAGTAATCATTGATGAGTATAGCTATTTCTTTTTTCGCTTAATAAACATGCTGCCTAAGCCTAGATTTGATAAAAGTATGCCTAGCCATGAAAGTGATTCTTCTCCTGATTGAGGCAAGGAATTATCGTTTGTTTCAACAGTTTCAGGTTGAACTGGCTTATCATTATCCAGTCTTTGTGGTTTCTACCACATATCCTAAATCTTCATACCTTTTAGCCACTGCATTAAATCCAGCATCCGCTGCTTTTGAATCATAGCCTCTTAATTCAGCGCTTGCTTTACCCTGAGCAATTGTATAAGTACCAACAATTCCTGGATCTTTGGATAAAGTAGGATTATCTTTTCTCAACTTTTTAGCAGCTGAATCTGTTAATTTAGCATAGTATGTACCAACATTTTTAGGATTTTCTACAATAGCATCACCATTTTTATCAACCGTAAATTGCAATAATAACTTGAACACTTTTGTTTAGGCTGTTTGATAGATGCGA
>NZ_PCZF01000031.1:0-21357 GCF_002554115.1 Lactobacillus sp. UMNPBX4 | reverse complement strand
TAGGTTCATCTAATAATAATAATTTAGGATTTCCTAGAAGTGCACGTGCAATGTGCATTCTTTGTTTCATTCCTTTAGAGAAAAATTGTACCTTTTTATTCATGTCATTACTTAAACTAACTAAATCAAGTACACGTTCTATTTCCGCTTTTTGCTTACGATAAGGTATTTTAGCCAAATCTGCAAAATATGAGAGATTCTGTTTAGCTGTAGCTCGACCGTAAAAGCCCAAGTCCCCACCAAAGGAAACTCCAATATTATCACGTAACCTGGTCTTAATAATATTCTGACCACCGACAATCACTGAGCCAGATGTGGGTAATAAATAACCGCCTACAATAGAGACAATAGTAGTTTTACCAGCACCGTTGGGGCCCAATAAGGCAGCAATTTCACCTTTTTTAATATTAAAAGAAACATCGTCTAACGCTACAAATTTTTTTCCATTGTCATGATATACTTTTCGTAAATTTTGAATAGAGAGATAATTTGTCATTTATTTTCTGCTTCCTATATTTTCCTTCTTAAAAGATTTATCTAAAATCAATTGCGCCTCAGCTTTAGCCTCTTCTTTCATGCCTAATTTTATATAGCAACTAATCAGCATTTCTCTAGAAGCTTTTACTCCATCGAAGTTTCCAATATCTGCATGTTCATTAAGAGCTTCTTTAGATGTCATCAATGCATCATGATAATTTTTTAATAAATATTGAGTATAAGCCAAAATACTACATGCTTCAGCAACGTAACCTTTAGAATAAATTCTTACATGCTCTAAATTATTAATTGCAATATGGTAAGCTAATTTATAATCATGTTTTTGAATTTCTAATTGAACTAAATTAATAGCTACTTGTCCCTTATATCGTTCCGCTTGGCTTTTTCCTTTTATACTAGAACAAGTGGAAACATACTTATTAATTCTATCAGTTGCATTTACTAGTAGAGTTTTAGCCATTACTAATGAAAAACTATTTGGCTCCATTACAACTGCTAAACCCAACATATTATCGAATAATGCCATATACAGATCTTTATCTTTGGATCTAGGAATTTCTTTAGATATCAAAGTATATAGTAATTCTTGAGCGCCTTCATAATCATGAAATCTTTTAAGCTTAGTTATTATCAATCTATGGTAAGCTGTAATTACATGATTAATATCTCCTGCTCTCTGAATTGCCTTAGAAAAATATAAGTATGAATCTTTAGAGCCTTTACTTGCACATACAGTTCCACTATATATTAATGCATTATATGTTCCATGCTTTAGAATTTCACTTTTTCTTCTAGATACTATGTCAAAAACTGCATCAAAATTACCTGTTAACAAGATACAGGCATCCATAATATAAGGTAATAATCCTATCTCAGCTTGTAACATATCTGAAACCAGTTTATCGTATGATGGTATTTTTACATTTATTTTTTTAGTATTCCACTCCACAAATTCTCTAGGACTTGTTGTAAACCTCACACCTAAATCATTTAAAAAGAAAGGACTCCGTGAAGATCTGTCTCTTACCGAAGTCCCTTCTAATAATTTTTTAGATATGTTAAGTCGTTCGAGAAAAGCAGAATCTATTTTTTTATCAAATTTAGGAATTGATAAAATTTGATTTATAAAATCTTCTAAATACATCTTTTCTCCCTTAACTATCATTAAGCACCATGATTCCAAGTTTGCATTGGACCAGCAAGCATTACTTTAGCATCTTTCATCTTTGAAGTTGCTTCATCAATAATCTTTTCTAAAGTCATATTTTTCATCTCCTTCCAATTAAACTACAGACGTTATTTTATAATTACAGGTAACACCCAAATCATTGATAATGTCCCCTTTCCTTAAGAACAATTATATTATCATTCATATTTATGCTCTCGACTCATTAGTTTCGTCACACGAAACTATATTTTCCAAGATATTACTCTATTGCCGTATCCCCACATAATAAGTTGATCTTTTATTTGTTTTGCTTTCATCTTATTTCCTTCAAACATATACTTAAAGAAGAAACCTGCAATTCTATAAAACATATAGTGACTTCTACAATCCAACTTTTCTAAATAATCTAGACATTTTGTAATATTAGTTTCATTTCTATAACCATAATCGTAGCAGTAATATAGATAATTATTACAAATAATAGCTATTCTCTCGATCATTCTTTCTGAGGCATTATTATTTGAATATTGTTTTAATATTTGACTTATACAATTATTTAATTGTTTTTCAGTGAAGACTTGCATGCAGTTACCAAATAATCTTAGTGCATCAATATCTCCTAACCAAGTATCATGCCTTGTAAATTCTTTTATTATATCCTCTTTTATTCCTACACTTAATTCATCTAATTGTCCTCGAAAAGCTGCTATAGCTACAATGATTCTATACTTAAACACCTTATTACCTGGCAATTTAAGCACTTCTTGCAAACAATTTTCTATTTCATTTTTATCAGAGGTATTAAAAGCTATCCTTACCTTATTTTCAAGTTCTTCAGCTCTTTTCTCATTTTCTGAAATATACTCGTTTTTAATTAGCTCCAAAAAACTGTCTACATCGATATGGTGTGCAAACAAGATTTTAAATAAACTTTCTGCAGAAATGCCTTCTATTCCTCGTTCAATCTTAGAATAATGACTTTTATGAATAATTCCTTGGATCATTTCATCTTGTGTCAATCCTAGACGAATTCTTTGGTGTTTTAACGCTTCACCGATAGTCATCTTTCATCCCTCCAATTTAACTTCAACTATACTATCTTTTTAATTTTCTCTCCATACAAAAACGCCTTGCCCGAAAGCAAAGCGTTTTTTAGCATAAGCAATTTTAAATTTACCTTAACCCTTATCTGCACCAGCAGTAATTCCGTTAACGTAGAACTTCTGCATGAAGACAAACAAGATAGTAATAGGGATAGCGATGATTACACACCCTGCAACGAATTGTGCGAAGTATGCAGTCGCATTACCTTTGGCTGTGTGCACCATGTTGTACAAACCATAAGCAACAGTATAAGTCTTAGCATTTCCTGAAGTTGAAAGAATAATACCTGAGAAAATGAAGTCTGTCCATGGAGCGATGAATGCAGTCAAAGCGGTGTAAACGATCATTGGCTTTGAAAGTGGCAAACCAATGTGTAAGAACACTTGCCACTTAGTAGCACCATCAATTTCAGCAGCTTCGTCAATTGATCTAGGAATAGTATCAAAGAAACCTTTAGCAACGTAGAAGCCAAGTCCGGCACCACCAACATAAACAAGTAACAAACCGAAGAGGTTTAACATGTTCAAGCCTTTTAAGATGTAGTACAAAGCGATCATAGACATGAAGCCTGGGAACATCCCTAAAACCAAAGCAATTTGCAAAAATGGTTTTCTAAACTTAAAGCGAAGTCGTGACAGAACATAGGCAACTGAAATAGTTAAGAATGTCGAAATAACCATCGAGAGAAGAGAAACAATTAATGTGTTAATGATCCAGTTACCGAATGGGTATTGCGGATTAGTAAAAATACCAACATAGTTCTGCAACGTGAATTGTTCTGGCCAGAAGGTCGAAACGAATCCAGTATCATTGTATGAAAAACTTGCTAAGACGATCCACACAATTGGTAAAATCCAGATAATAGCAAGTAATGCTAAGAGGATATACCGAAAGATTAATGAGAGCCGTCTTTGATTTGAATATGACTTCATGTCTAGCCCTCCTTATAAGCGTTAGTGTGGCGATATGCAATCAGCGAGACGACCGCACTAATAATGAAGATTAAGATACCTAGTACAGCTGACGCGTTATAACGCTGTTCCTGACCGAACGTCAAGTTATACAGCCACGTTACCAGCAAGTCAGTCGACCCGGCTCCGTTATACTTACTGTTCATTGGTGCACCACCCGTCAGCAAGAAGATAACGTTGAAGTTGTTGATGTTACCAATGAATTGTTGAATAAGTGAAGGTGCCATAACGAATAGAATTTGTGGGAAAGTGATTGAGCGGAAAATTTGTGCAGCGTTGGCACCATCGATCTTGGCAGCTTCAATTTGATCTTCTGGCAAGTTTTGAATAATTGCAGTTGAAACCAACATTGAAACTGGGATACCGATCCACATATTAACAAGGATAACGGTGATTCTAGCTACTAATGGAGAAGCTTGGTTATCAATGAAGTGAATTGGCGAACTAATCCAGTGTAAGTTCATCAAAATATTGTTCAAAGCACCTTGGTAGTCTAAGAACTGAGCCATCATCAAAAGTGAAACGAATTGAGGAACAGCCCAAATAATTACAAAGACTGTTCTCCAAAAGGCCTTATACTTAATGCCTTTGGATTCAATCAACATTGCAAGCAAAACACCAAAGAAGAAAGTAGTAGCAGTTGCAGCTACGGCCCAAATCAAGGTCCAGCCCAATACTGGGAAGAAAGTACCAGCTAAGTCACCACTCAACACATTACCGAATGCTTGGAACCCTGTCCAAGAAAAGGCGATTGGGTGCTGACGATCATAGTTAGTAAATGCCATTGAAATCATGAAGACTGTTGGCAAAACTGTGAAGAATAGGATACCCAATAATGGAATAACCATCAAGGTTGCGTGTAACCGAGTATCAAGCAAACTCTTAAGTTCTTCAACGTTAGTTGGAATATGGTCCCCATCACGCTTCAAAATATAATTATGTCTAGTTGAGCGTAAGTTGACAATGTATAGATAAATGATTGCTACACATAAGATCAAGGCCAATACACCGAATAACAAAATCAAAACTGAGTTTGATGGTTGCTTGGTTACATAAACGCCTTGTGCGGCATCATAAACAACTTTTTTGGTTTTAATAGTACCTAATGTAGCTAATGAATTTAAAGTAGGGATACCACTGAGGATAAACCAAACAATAAAGATAATTTCTGAAAGTAAGAATGAAATACCTTTTACCCATTGTTTGTTTGCCAAGGCGTTACTACCCATAATGAAGAATGATAACTTGGTAGCAATATCGCCTTTAGACCATACTTCGCGATATGTTGCTTTAGGAGCTACATGCTTTTTCTTTAGAAACATAACTTCTCCCCTTCTTAGGCAAAAAGGTTGGAATTAACGGCCAACCTTTGCTTATGCTTTAAGAAATACTATTTAAAATTATTTCTTAGAAATATCTTTTTGCAACTTAGCAAGCTTTGCCTTGTATTGTGCTGGCTTGATCTTGCCGTCGTAAGTACCACTGATAAGTGGAGCTGCTTCGTTCCAGAATGTTGCCATTTGTGGAAGCATTGGTTGCAATACTGAGTTACCTGGCTTAGCCATTTCAATTACAGATTCAGCAACTGGGTCACTCTTAACAGCGCTTGAGTTTACAGCAGCCTTAAGTACAGGAATTTGACCAGCTTCCTTGTGGGCAATTAATTGAGCTTCCTTGTTAGTGATGTAAGCAGCTAAATCTGAAGCGGCCTTAGCATTCTTGGTGTGTGAGTTAACTGCGAAGCCTTCGATACCAAGGAATGCTTCCATTTGTACGTTCTTACCACCAACGTCAATCTTAGGATACTTAGCAACTGCGAAGTTCTTGCCCAAGATCTTCTTAATGTTAGCTGCATTCCATGGACCATCAAGAATAGCTTGTGCGTTACCCTTCTTTAATTGGTTCAAAGCGTTTGAAGTTTGCATTACGCCCTTGTTGTTCTTTTGAGCTGCGTACCACTTCAATGCGTTTACACCGTTAGTTGAGTTAAATGTTGAACCCTTAAGATCTTCACCGTTGTCACCGTAAAGCTTTGTACCTGCTGAGAACATTACTGGCCACATTACGTATGCGTTAGTAAAGTCAGTAGCTACAACACCCTTAGAAGTTAAAGTCTTCCAGTCCTTAACGTCGTTTGCAGAAAGCTTAGACTTATTGTAGTAAATGGTTTGAGCTTGTTGTGCGTATGGGAATGCGTAAATCTTGCCCTTCCAAGTTACACCCTTTGAAGCAACATCAATGTAGTTTGCCTTAATGTCTTTAGTTGCTGAAGGTGAAAGTGGGTTAATGTAACCAGCTTCAGCCATTTGACCTAATTGGTCGTTAGGAACTTCAAATACATCAGCAGCCTTTGATGGGTCCTTACCAACGTCAGTCTTAGCGTTAGCTGAACCGTTAGGACTTTGAACAACACGAACCTTGATGTTCTTATTCTTCTTAGTAAAGTCCTTTGCAATTTGCTTGTAGTAAGGAACTTGTTCAGTATCTACCCAAAGAGTTAAGTTAGCTTTCTTTGAGCTAGAGTTATTACTACTTGATGAATCTGATGAACCGTTTGAACATGCTGCAAGTGACATTGCTGCAAGAACAGCGGCACTACCTAAAGCCATTTTCTTCCAAATTTTCATAACTTTTCCTCCTAAAAAAATCAAAACAATAAATAATTCTTAACAACAGTAGCCTTTGCTACTTATGGTTGTAAGCTTTAATAAATTAAATTAGTTAACGATTGCCTTGGTGCTGTCTTTATCAAAGAAGTGAGCCTTGTTAACATCGAAGCCCATCTTTACTTTGTCACCAGGCTTGTGATAATCACGTGAATTTACAATTGCAGTAAATTCAGTTCCATCAACTTCTTGGTGAAGTTGAATGGTTGCACCCAGAAGTTCTGAAACAACAACGTTTGATTCAATTACTGAATCTGGCCAAGTTTCCATAAATGCTTCTTCTGAGTGAATGTCTTCTGGACGAATACCAAAGACAAGATCTTTATCGTTATATCCTTTCTCGTTAAGCATCTTAGCTTTACCTTGAGGAATACCGATGTTCAAACCTTTACCATCTGAAATTCGACCGTCCTTATAGTGAACATCGAAGAAGTTCATTTGAGGAGAACCAATGAATCCAGCAACGAACATGTTAACTGGCTTGTTGTAAACCTCAAGTGGGGTACCGATTTGCTCTACTCGACCAACAGACATAACAACAACTCTGTCGGCCAAGGTCATAGCTTCAGTCTGGTCGTGAGTAACATAAATAGTAGTGGTACCCAATTCTTGGTGAAGCTTGGCAATTTCGGTACGCATCGTTACACGTAATTTTGCATCCAAGTTTGATAATGGTTCGTCCATTAAGAAAATAGGAGCTGCACGAACGATTGCACGTCCTAAGGCTACACGCTGACGTTGACCACCTGATAAAGCACCTGGTTTTTTATCCAAATATTCTTCAAGACCCAACATCTTAGCGGCTTTCTTAACTTTTTCATCGATTTCAGCCTTAGGCGTGTGACGAAGCTTAAGTCCAAAAGCCATGTTGTCGTAAATAGTCATATGTGGATACAAAGCATAGTTCTGGAAAACCATCGCAATGTGTCTGTCTTTTGGAGCAACATCATTCATTACCTTGTGATCAATTTCCAAAGTACCTTTACTGATGTCTTCAAGTCCTGCGACCATTCTTAATGTAGTTGACTTACCACAACCTGATGGACCAACGAAAACGATGAATTCCTTATCTTTAATATGTAAGTCAAAGTCATTTACAGAATATCTATCATTACCTTGATACTTTTTGTAAATATGGTTTAAATCAACCTCAACCATTGTTTTCCCTACTCTCTAACTTTTATTTTTCATTAAAAACTTTTTCAATCTCACTAAGTTTCAAATCTGCAGTTGTTGGTACGATGTAGTCAGCTTCTTTTAAAAGTTCCTTATCACCAATACCAACTGCAAATTGACCAGCGGCTTTAATTGATTCCACACCAGCTTTAGCATCTTCAAAACTAATTACTTCATCAGCCTTAAGCCCTGCAATTTCTTGTGCTTTTTCATAAATTTCAGGATCTGGCTTACCGTGATGCAATGTGGCAGGATCAACGATGCCATCGAATTCATCCATAATGCCTAATCTGGTCAAAATCTTAGGTGCATTCTTAGAAGCTGAAGCAATTACCATCTTAAGGTTTTGCTTTTTAGCATCTGCCAAAAGTTCTGGAATTCCTGGCAAGATATCCTTTGGTGTCATTGTTTCAACTTGCTCAACGAACTTGGAATTCTTTTCTGCAGCGAATTTTTCTTTTTCAGCTTCAGTATATTTATCTTCTTGACCACCATATTTCAGAATCAATTCCAATGAATCCATTCTTGAAATACCACGTAAGCTATCAAGTTGAGCATCGTTTAAAGTAATGCCTAATTCTTTTGCCAAGTTGTTCCAAGCTGTTAAGTGAAACTTAGCTGAATTGGTTAAAACACCATCTAAATCAAACAATAATCCTTTAAGCATTCTGGGTTTCACCTTCTTCAAGAGTAAATTTCTTTCCCTTAACTACAACATCTAAGTCTTCACCTTTATGTAAAGTAATCTTAGTTTCCTTATGATCTACATAAACTTCAATCAAGCGACCGCGGTAGTTAATCTTAAAGCCATAGTGATCCCACTTATCAGGAACAAATGGATCAAATTTCAATTGATCATGATCATAACGCATCCCTGCGAAACCTTGAACAATTGCAAGCCATGAACCACTCATTGAGGTGATGTGCAAACCATCAACCGTATCGTTGTTATAGTTATCAAGGTCTAAGCGAGCAGTTCTTTCATAAAGCTCAACGGCCTTCTTTTGCTTGCCAAGTTCTGCAGCCAAAATTGAGTGAATACATGGTGACAGTGAACTTTCGTGAACTGTTAATGGTTCATAGAAGTCGAAGTTCTTTTCCTTTTCTTCCTTGGTGTATTGATCATTTAAGAAGTAGATACCTTGTAAAACATCGGCTTGTTTAATAAATGGTGATCTCAAGATCTTGTCCCATGACCAGTGTTGGTTAATTGGACGTTGATCTTCAATTTCACTAACTGGACGAATGTCTTTGTCTAAGAAATCATCTTGTTGTAAGAAGATGCCGCGTTCCTTATCTTCTGGAAGGTACATGTTATCTACGATGTCTTGCCATTTAGCCTTTTCTTCGTCAGTTACGCGAACTCTTTCTTGAGCTTCCTTAGTAGCAAGTGGCAAACGTTCCAAAGTGTATTTGAGAAGCCATCTTGCCATGGTGTTGGTGAACCAGTTGTTGTTAACGTTGTTTTCGTATTCGTTAGGACCGGTTACACCGTGCATAACGTACTTGTTACGCCACTTGGACCAGTGAACTCTGGCTGCCCAGAATCTAGCAGTTCCAACTAAGACGTCCATACCTTCGTTCTTAACGTAACTATCATCACCAGTGTAATCAGTGTACATAGCGATTGCGTGTGGAATGTCTGCGTTACGGTGAATTTCTTCAAAAGTAATTTCCCATTCGTTGTGACATTCAATTCCGTTAAATGTAACCATTGGGAACAATGCACCTGGTAAGCCTTGCTCTTTAGCGTTGTGGTAAGCACCTGGTAATTGATCGTGACGATATTGAAGAAGTGCTCTTGTAACGCTTGGATCAGTTACACATAAGTACATTGGAACGATGTAAGCTTCTGTGTCCCAGTAAGTAGCACCACCGTATTTTTCACCGGTAAAGCCTTTAGGACCTACGTTTAAGCGTTCATCTTCACCGTAGTAAGTCATAAACAATTGACAAATGTTAAAGCGAATACCTTGTTGAGCGGCATCATCACCTGCAATAACAACATCTGATTTGTCCCAACGCTTCTTCCATACAGCTTCATGATCAGCTAAGTTTTCGTCAAATGACTTAGATTGAAGTTTCTTCATCAAGTCATTTGCTACATCGGCTTGATCTTGATCCTTAACGTCACGGCTAGTTACTACAATGACATCTTTTTCAAGTTCATAACTTTCATTTTCAGCTAATTCAACTGATAGCTTTTCACTTAACTTCGCACTTTCAGTTGAGACATCGCCTTGAACAATTTCACCGTTGTGACGCAAGCTTTGCTTAAGCAAAACAGTGAATTGAGGAACATCATAAGGATTTTCTTTAGTCTTGACTTGAATTGTTCTAGCTTTTTCATCTTCACCTAGTGGCAACCAGAAACGTTCATCATAGTTACTATCTTCATTAACAACTGTGCCATCTAATGTAGAATCAAAATCAATCTTAGCGTGACCTTCAAGCACTGTAGCCTTTACTTGAATCAGAGCAGCTTCTTTTTGAACGATATGAAGGAAACGCTTAAATTCAAATTTAACTTTGGCATCTTTTCCTTCGTAAATAAAACTTCTTGTAAGAAGGCCTTGATGCATATCAAGAGATAATTCAAAGTCATCAAATTTGACTTTGGCTAAGTCTAGTTTTTCACCATTAATGGTAATGCCAATGCCAATAAAGCTTGGTGCGTTAGGTGTTTTACCGAAATATTTAGGATATCCGTTCTTCCACCAACCCACACGAGTCTTATCTGGGAACCAAACACCTGCAAGATATGTACCTTGTAAGCTATCACCAGAATAGCCTTCTTCAAAGTTTCCTCTCATACCCATATAATCATTACCGATTGCAGTCATGCTTTCCTGTAATCGTTTATTTTCTGGATCGAAATTATGAGTAATGACCTTCCAAGGATCAATTTCAAAAATTCGTTTCATATACTTTATATCTCCCACAAAATTAAGTGCTCTTTTGTTTACGCTTTCATTATCCTTAAATTGAAAGCGGTTTACAATATCAAAACCATTGTTACCGGTATCAGAATTTGTTAATAAAAAAAGAAGATAGTTCTTAATCTATCCTCTTTTCGTACACTTATTAAAAGTAATTTTTAATCAACCGTGATTACAAAGCCTTTTGGAGCTAATACTCCATTTTGATAATCTTGACTAAATGAATTTTTACAATCAATTTTTACATCATGATCCGTGGTGTTAAAGTACGCTTTAACAGATTCCATTCCGTTTCTATCTACCTCAATCAGGCCATTTTCTGTTACATGTAACTTAATTGTCCCTTTACCGAAGGTTTCATCATGATCTAAACGGAACTTAATCAATTCATGAACTCTTTGCCAAACAGGACCATCTTCCTTTGACCAATCCATTGGTTTACGACAATCTGGATCATTGCCACCTGTCATTCCCATTTCAGTACCGTAGTAAATACATGGACTGCCTTTTTGCACAAATTCAAAGGTTAATGCCTGCAAAGCCAAGTCTTGGTCGCCATTAGCCACTGTTAAAATTCTGGCAGTATCATGTGAATCAAGCATATTCATCATCGCTGCATTAGTTGAATCACGATACTTCATGAGTTGATCAGTTAAACGCTTAGTCATTTGATCAGCCGTCAATTTATGCTTAAAGAAATGATCTTCAATTTGCAAAGTATATGGATAATTCATAACGCCAGTAAATTCATCCCCATTAAGCCATGGACGAGCTGAGTGCCAAACTTCACCAACAATGTAAAAGTCTGGCTTGATATCAGTTACTGCCTTATGGAACTTCTTCCAGAAATGATGATCTACCTCGTTGGCAACATCCAAGCGCCAAGCATCAATATCAAAATACTTCACCCAGTACGTAGCTATCTCAAGCAAGAAATCTTGTACTTCAGGGTTAGCAGTATTTAATTTAGGCATGTGCTTTTCAAATGCGAAAGTATCAAACTGCGGATTTCCTTCACCTTGCAATGGATCATGGTACGGTTCAACTGGATACTCATTAATGTGGAACCAGTTAGCAAAACGAGAACTTGGACCATTTTTAACCACGTCTTGCCACTGCATTGATTGATCACCTAAGTGGTTAAATACCGCATCCAGCATGACTTTCATGCCACGTGCATGGGCCTCATTAACTACTTTGGCAAACAAGTCTTTATCACCAAATTCTGGATCGATTTGCAAATAATCAATCGTGTCATATTTATGGTTGGAGCTTGCTTTAAAAACAGGACAGAAGTATAAGCCATTTACTCCAAGTTTTTTCAAATAATCCAAATGGTCTAATACCCCTTGCAAGTCACCACCATAAAAGTCTTCTCGACCAGGATGATCTTCGGGATTCCAAGGCTTCACATTTTTAGGATCATTAGATTTATCACCATTGGCAAAGCGTTCTGGGAAAATCTGATACCACACGGTATGTCTAACCCATTCCGGTGTTTTAACCATATCAATATCATGGCAATATGGAACCTTAAAATATGAGCCATCTTCCATTAAGGCTGTCTCTACATCGCTGCTGATTGCTCTGTCACCTACAACAACGCTGGTGCCATCGCTACCAATTACTTCAAAAGTATACTTTAAACGGTGAAATGGTGCTTCAAGGGTAGCTCCCCAGTGATCCTCAACTTGACCTTCACCAATCTTAGTCATTTCAATGGTTTTAGCTTGGTTCAATGGTAAATAGTTATCGCAATAATGCACAATAACTTTTTCAATATCATTCTTTGCGCTATGAAAACGAACACGAACATGAGTCGCATCAATTACAAAGCTGTCTTCACTTTCAGTTCTGTGTTTTAATGCTGCTAATTGCATGTTTTAATTCTCCTTTTTCAACACAACACCTGCATAAGGCATCAAAGTTAATTTCCCGTTAGTTAATTGATATTCTCCTGCTTTTAATTTTTCTTCCGTATATCCTTGTGGAATCTCTACTGTAATCTTTTCATTGCTTAATGAAACTGCCACGATTGCACTCTCATCGCTTAAATCACGCTGGTAAATATAACTATTTTTATCAGTTGGAAGCATATAGTAGTCGCCATCTTGGAATAAGCTTTCTTTTTTAAGGGCGATCATCTTTTTATAAAAAGTAAACATGCTAATATCTGAATTTACTTCACTAGCAACTGAAACATGTTTTTCAACAATCCCGTTAATCCAAGGAGTTCCTTCAGTAAAACCATAATTTTTAGTGTCATTCCACGGCATTGGACCGCGAGCTGGCAACTTATGCGTTTCACTTACCATCGTCATTGCATCTTCTCTACTGATACCTGCCTGTTCTGCTTTTTTAATCCATGGTGCCACCGTCTGATCTTCAAATTGATCAACACTAGTAAAATGCAAATTCTTTAAGCCTAATTCTTCGCCATAATAGATAACTGGAATCCCGTGCTGCAAATACATCAAGATAGCCAAACTTTTAGCTTGGGTTGGCGTCTTCGCCACTCTGGTAGCCAGTCTAGCCATGTCATGATTATTCCAGTAAAGAGTTGGCTGAGAAACACCTGCTAAGGTCTGTTGCCAAACAACTTGATTTTGCTTAAAGGCCGTAAAATCAATACCCTTAGGTTGATATTGCTCAGGATAGCGCTTATCTACTTTTGACTCATCATCAGTAAAGTAACGAAAAGTTATAACACTATCCATCAAATGATTACGCTTATTAGTGTAATCAACGGCCAAATTTACGCTTGCACTTGCAGCTTCGCCTAATAGCAAGGCGTCTGGATAATCTTGCTTAATCTTTTCACAAAACGGCCGCATCCATTCCTGAACTTGAGGCAAGTTGGCAAAAAATGGTTCGGCAATAACCGGTTTGTCATCACCAACTTTATTAGGATAATTTTGTCTCAAATCTGCTTTGCCAATATGAATAAACGCATCAAGCCGCAGACCATCAATCCCCTTTTTTAGCCAAAATTCAGCTACTTCAAGCATGGCGTGGCGCACTTCAGGATTTTGCCAATTAAGGTCCGGCATACGCTTATCAAACAAATGGAAATATGATTGACCAGTTCCTGCTGGATCAGGCTCCCAAACGCTGCCACCAAAGAAACTACCCCAATTGTTAGGGCGCTTGCCATCATGACCTGCAAAAATGTAATAATCACGATACAGACTATCAGGATTCTTAATTGCATCTTGGAACCATGGATGCTGATCTGAAGTGTGATTTAAGACAAAATCCATAATAAGATGAATGCCAGCTTCATGAAGTTCTTTAATTAAGTTCTCCATGTCTTCCATTGTTCCCATATGTGGATCAATAGCAAAATAGTTTGAAACATCATAGCCATTATCTACTTGTGGTGAAACAAAAATAGGATTAAGCCAAACGGCATTAACCCCTAAATTTTGCAAGTATGGTATTCTCTTCCGAATACCATTTAGGTCGCCAATACCGTCATCATTACTATCTTGAAAAGACTTAGGATAAATTTGATAAATAATTGCGTGATCATACCAATGTGCCATAATTTTTCCTCCATGCATAGTTTAGTTGATATAAGAAACCGTTTTCAATATGTATAGAGATGTTACCGGTATCAAAAAAGCATATCTTGCGATATGCTTTATCTTTTAATTATTATTTATTATCTCGTAAGTTTAATGACTTCACGAGCGATCATTACTTCCTCATTAGTTGGTACAATCAAAGCTTTAACTTTAGAATCTGGCTTTGAAATAAATTTTTCACCATCAGTTCTGTTAGCTTCAAAGTCAGCCTTTAAGCCTAAATATTTCAAAGAAGACATAATGCCTGCACGAATTCCGGGATCATGTTCACCAATACCGGCCGTAAAGACAATACCGTCTACACCATCCATTTCTGCAGCATAAGCACCAACATAGCGAACTACCCGATTAATGTAAATACGACGAGCTAACTTGGCTCTTGGTTCATCACTTTCAATCAAATCACGCATATCTGATGAAACGCCTGAAATACCTAACAACCCTGATTCTTGATTCAACATATCAATTGCTTGATCAATATCCATACCAGTCTTATGCATCAAGTATTGCAAAGCCGATGGATCAAAGTCACCGCTTCGAGTCCCCATCGTCACCCCAGTTAATGGACTAAAGCCCATCGAAGTATCATATGATTTGCCATTCTTAACTGCAGTGATTGATGAACCTGATCCTAAATGGCAAACAATTAAACGAGCGATGTTAATATTTTTATGCATCATCTTAGCGGCACGAGGGGCAACATAACGTACAGAAGTGCCATGTGCACCATATTTACGCACTGCGTAATCCTTATAATACTTGTACGGAATAGAATATAAATAATGAACATCATCAAGAGTGTGGTGATATGCCGTATCAAAAACGGCAACCTGTGGAACGTTAGGCAGAATACTCATAAAAGCTTTAATTCCTTCTGTTTCAGGACCATTATGCAAAGGTGCTAATTGAGCAATCCGTTCAAGTTTGTGTAAATTATGATTATCAATGACTACAGAATTAGGAAATACTTCTCCACCGTTAACGATTCGGTGCCCTACTCCTTTAATTTCACTTAATTTCTCTACAACATGATATTTCTTTAAACAGTCAATCAATAAGCTTACTGCATCCCTTTGCGTAGGAATCGACATATTTTTAATATATTCGTTACTGTTAGCCAATTTTATTTTAAAAATCGAATTTGGCATACCTACACGTTCTGCTCCGCCTTTTGCAATTACTTCTTCGCTAGGAAAAGAAAAGAGCTTATATTTAAAAGAAGAACTACCAGAATTGATTGCTAAAACTTTTTTCATAATATCGTGACCTCTGTTTTATTCGATGTATCTATAACTTATCTCTTATTTTTAAGTATAGCGCTTTCATTGCAGAGATGGAAAAATTTTGAAATTAAAAAATCACATCGATGTGAAAATCAATGCGATTTTATTATCTAGTAGTCTCTCGTCTAATCAATTCTGGCTTAAGCATAACTTCACCTTGTGGGGAACCAGATTGAGCAATTTTTTGCAATAACATACTTGCTAGCATTTCACCCATCTTAAAAATAGGCTGCTTAATTGTAGTTAACTTAGGATTAGAAACTTGGTCCAAAAAGACACCATCAAAGCCAATCACACCAAAATCTTCCGGAATCCGAGCGCCCTCAGCTTGCAGCTGCCGGACAACGCCTACCGCAATTCGATCACTAGCACAGACAAAACAAGTATCTTTTTTAAACCCTTTAAAATGCTCATGAATCACATCTTGGGCGGCATGACTGTGGTTAGAAACCCGATAAATCTGCGGAATTAATTGGTGCTGTTGCAAAGTATTGATATAACCAGCTTCACGCGAATACTCAAATGGCTCTTTAATATCAATTCCGATAAAAATAATGCGCTTATATAAGCGATCCAATGCATACTGTGTTGCCATCTTCTCGGCAGTTTGATTATCTGTATCAATAAAATCATATCCGCGGTGATTTTCACCAAATAATACGAATGGCTTATCCAGCTTATCGAACATATCATAATCTTTATTCCGCGCACCTGTAATCAAATAACCATCGGCACGACCTTTTTCAATTTGGCTGGGATCAGTTACTAACTGCATGGCGTATTGCTTAGTATTCAATCCTCGAGCAAAGCCAAAAAGCAGGTTCATGTAATAAGGTTCTGTTGTATCGATATCTTCCAGAGTAACAAATTTAACCACGTTAGAACGATTATTGACTAAAGCCTGCGCGATAGAATTTGGATGATAGTTTAAAGACTCCATCGCCTTTTCAACCATGGCACGCAATTCTGGCGTTACTTGTTCAGGGTGGTTGATTACCCGTGATACCGTCATTTTTGACACATTTGCTTCTTTAGCTACATCTGATAAAGTAGTCATATTATTCCTATTCTAAGTACATCTTTCTAAATCTATCTAGATCTTTTTGACTAAAACCAAGCTCTTTTTTGAAGAAGTTATCAAAACTGCCCCAGCCTTTACGGATAGTTTCGGTAATGCCGCGGATAGCTGGTCCTTCTCCTTTGGTCAGGTTCATTTTAGAAACCATTTTTGCAATCTGATTATCATCAGGGTATTGCTTGGCTAATGCAAAATTGTACAGTTCATTCGTCAACAAATAGTCTTGCGCAATCGTATCATCATCTACGCCAAGAGCAGTCAAAATCAGAGCTGACGTCATACCAGTTCTGTCTTTCCCTGCACTACAGTGATAAACCAAGGCATCTTCTTCTGGAAGCTCAATCAGCTCCGCAAAAATCTTGGCAAACATATGCTGGCTATGAGTATTGAGCAAAACTTGTTGATATATTTCACCCAAATAGTTATCACCCATATCGGGAACATGATGAATGAAACGGTAAAGCTTATTGTCACCCTTGTTTTCCTTACGGTTTTCAGAATAAATATGCGCATCCACGTAACGCACATTAGGCCATTGCCTATCTGGAGCTGCGTTTTGCTCATACTTTGAACGTAAATCGATATCAACTGTAATCCGGCGATCAGCTAGCTTTTGCTCATCTTCATCAGATAAAGAGCTAAGCGAATCAGAACGATATATTTTATTCCACTTTACATGTTGACCTTTATCATTCTTATAACCGCCGATATCTCTAAAATTAAGCGGTCCATCTAAAGCAAGTATTCTATCATGCTCCATTTTGCTTACCCTTTCTTTGCAAAAGTATTAATATATTATATTTTATTATACATCGCTAATCATGTGCAAAAACTTGCGTTGCCTTGATTGCACGCTGCCAGCCTGAATATAGTTTATTTCTTTCTGCTTCATGCATCTTAGGCTCAAAGGCTTGCCCAATCTTGAAAATATGCTTTAACTCATCCGTATTTTTCCAATAATCAACGGCAAGACCTGCCAAAAATGCGGCGCCCAAACTAGTAGTTTCTAGTGTTTTAGCCCGTTCGATCTTGATATTTAAAATATCTGCCTGGAACTGCATTAAATAGTTGTTGTTACTTGCGCCGCCATCAACTCGCAGGTTCGGGATCTTAATACCAGAGTCTTTTTGCATCGTATCAACAACATCACGAGTTTGATAAGCAAGGGATTGCAACGTGGCTTTGATAATATCCTTATCTGTTGTTCCACGTGTAACACCGAAGATTGAGCCACGAGTCTCCGCATCCCAATATGGTGCGCCTAACCCAGTGAAGGCAGGGACAACGTAAACCTCGTTCTCTGATGTCGACTCAAGCGCTGCTTGTTCAGAGTCTGGCGCATGCTTAATCAACTTCATCGAATCGCGTAGCCATTGAATTGCACTACCAGCCACAAAGATTGATCCTTCTAAAGCATAAGTAATCTTACCATTAATGCTATAACCAATGGTCGTTAACAGATTATTGTTAGAGTCTGTTGGCTTGTCCCCTGTGTTCATCACAATAAAGGCACCGGTGCCATATGTGTTTTTCACCATTCCTGGTTTCAAAGCTAGTTGACCAAATAAGGCTGCCTGTTGGTCACCGGCCATCCCAGCAATTGGCACTTGTCCACCAAAGAACATATATGACGCTGTTTCACCATAAATCTCTGAATTCGAGCGCACCTCAGGCAACATTTGCTTAGGAATATTGAGCAAATGCAAAATATCGTCATCCCACTTGAGCGTGTGAATATTAAACAGCATGGTCCGTGAAGCATTAGTGTAATCAGTCACGTGTTTAGCACCATCAGTTAACTTCCAAACTAGCCAACTATCAATCGTGCCAAAAAGCAACTTTCCCTGTTCAGCTTTTTCTTGCGCGCCAGGTACATGATCAAGAATCCAGCGAATCTTAGTTGCACTGAAGTATGGGTCAATAATTAAGCCTGTTTTTTGACGAATTTCATCACTATAGCCTTCTTTTTTTAATTTTTCAGCTAATTCTGTTGTCTGCCGTGACTGCCAAACGATTGCATGATAAATTGGCTCACCTGTATCCTTGTCCCAAACAACGGTCGTTTCACGTTGGTTGGTAATGCCAATTGCGGCAATTTGATTAGGCCAAATGCCCGAATTAATAAAAGCATTGGCAATTGTCGTTTGGACCGCCATCCAGATTTTATTAGCGTCATGCTCAACCCAGCCAGGCTCTGGGAAATATTGGTGAAATTCTTTTTGGGCAGAAGCAACTTCACGTCCATCATGGTCAAAAATAATTGCTCTAGTAGAGGTGGTTCCTTCATCGATTGCTAAAATATATTTTTCTGTCATAGTTATTCTCTTTTCTGCAAAAGCGCTTTCTTATAATATTACTGTTTTTCTAATGCAGATTCTAGCAGTTAATGTAATAGATACGGTATAATTTTTATAAGGATTTTTTAAGGAGGGCATTTTAATGGAAAAAAATCAAAAAATTGCGGTAACAATTGCGGGTAACGATAGTGATGGTAGTGCAGGAATGCCAGCAGATTTGCATTCATTCTATGCACGGGGCGTTTATGGCATGGGGCTGATGACCGCGGCTGTAGCTGGTAATACAAAAGGAATTTTTGCCCAACAAATTATGCCGCTTGATTTTATCCAAAAGCAATTCGATGTGTTAAACGACGACTTCAAGATTAATGCGACTAAGACAGGGATGCTGGCTAACAAGGAAATTATCGATTGCGTTGCCGATAATCTTGAAAAATACGACATGGGTAAAATCGTGCTTGATCCCGTCATCATCACTAAGCACGGTGCCACCCTACTTGACGATGATGCCTACCAGACCTTCTTAGACAGATTATTGCCGCTAGCCGATGTAATTACGCCTAACTTTTATGAACAACAAAAGCTAACTGGCTTGAAGCTAAATAATAAGAAAGAAATTCACGCAGGCGCTAAAAAACTACAAGAGATGGGTGCTAAAAATGTCTTGATGAAGGGACGTCATGACTCAGATAATCAGACTGAAGTAACTGATATTTTGTTGACTGAAGATGGCGCATTTCACGAATTTACCAAGCCTTTCTTTAAGACTGATCGCGTGAATGGCACAGGTGATACTCTCTCCGCAGTTATTGCGGCAGAATTAGCTAAGGGAAAGTCTGTAATTGATGCTATAAAAATTGGTAAGGACTTTACTTACGCTGCAATTTCTCACCCAATTGATGTTGGTTCAAAATGGGGTCCGATCAATCACTTGGCTGCACAGGAAGAAAATAGATAGAAAAAATACCGAAGCTCAGATTTTGAACTTCGGTGTTTTTATGTCTGTTTTCAATTAAATCATTGCTGTGTAGAGATACAGTATTACACAAATAATGAACGCTATTACGTATCCCATGATTATGCTAATAACCCAATGAATATGATGATGTTGCATCCAAGTAGCTAGCCAGTCGCCCAGGACTAGACAATATGATCCTACCAGCCAGTAATTGATCTTTTTCTGATTAATTGCTGGTAATGGCAAGATTAAGATTATTATCAGTGTTACAGCTAAAATGTATTTTAGAGCTTGATAAAGTTTGGGACTTAGTAATGATTCACGCAATTTATTTTACCTTGTTTCTTCTAAATCATATATTCGATTTCC
Organism: Lactobacillus sp. UMNPBX4; assembly: GCF_002554115.1. Lineage (NCBI taxonomy): Bacteria > Bacillati > Bacillota > Bacilli > Lactobacillales > Lactobacillaceae > Lactobacillus > Lactobacillus sp. UMNPBX4. Next base: position 1,263 of record NZ_PCZF01000031.1, on the reverse strand, counting down.
ATTAATTTTTGGATTTACTTATTTCTTATAGCTCTTAATGATCCAAAATATACCAAGCATAATAAAAAAGATCGATAATACTACTAGTTGCATAACTGGTTTATATCTAAGAAAGCATGAATCTATTAGAAATACCACACCAACAGTAATAATTGCTATTCCAGATATTTTACTTTCTTTTTTCATAATAATTATTGTAACAGCAATTAGGATTACTACTGTAGTTACAATGGAAGCAACGTCGACTTGCATTAACTTAAGTTTTTCCTTCCATCTAAGTCTTCAACTATTATTTTAAATCATGTAAGTTCTCCTGCGATTGACTTTGTATCATATTTGTTACAAAGTCTTACTCAAGCCAATTGGCAATCATATTTCCATATCCTATTTTCCTAAGCTCTTGTTTAATCTCTTTTGCTTTGTCCATTTGATCTAAAAATAATGCTTTCATATAAAACACTTCAATTCTATAAATCATCAAGTGAAACGACTCAGTAGCATCAATAATATATTCCATCGCGTCATCAATATGATCAAAATGTGTAGTTTTCTTATGAACCTTTCTGTCGTAACAAACCACCAGATAATTTTCTAGCAATCTTAAATATCTTTCAGTCGTTAACTCTGAAAGCTCAGATTTTTTTGCAAAATCAAGCAAGCGCCCAATTAAAAAGTCCAATTCGTCTTGTGGCCACATCGGCATCGTATTAGCCAATAATCGCAGTAGGTCTGGTCGCTCAAGCCAATTATTCCCTCCATCAAACTCAGCTTTTATCTTCGTCCTGATTTCTACATCAATCTTGTCAGTTTCACCCTTAAAATATGCCGAAGTAATTAATGCTCGCAACTTCAAAACCTCATTATTAGATGAATTCATTATCTGCTGACAATACTTATCCAAAGCTTCAGTATCTTTTGCACTAACTGCTAGATTCATTTTAAATTCAAATTGCTTCTCAACTTTTCGTTCTTCTGACGTATAATCATCTTGAATAAGATCACAAAACTCTACTAGATCAACTTGATGCTCAAGCAATATTTTAAATAAGCTCTCCGCATTTATGCGATTTTTGCCACTTTCAATCCTTGCGTAAAAAGGACGACTAAGGATCCCAGCACACATTTGATCCTGTGTTAGTCCTAATTTTATTCTTTCTTTGCGTAGTGCTTCTGCTATAAAAAATGTAAGCAAATGTATGACTATGTTTTATTTTCATACATTTTGGACTATTCGTGCTTTCCATTTCTCTTACCAACGTCTAC
>NZ_PCZF01000030.1:0-21847 GCF_002554115.1 Lactobacillus sp. UMNPBX4 | reverse complement strand
GCGCATCATAGTTTAGCTTGATGATTTTCTTTTGCTTAGAACTAGGATAAAAGCGAAGCTTAACGCCAAAATGATAGGCTAAGCTGCTCATTCTCTTCATGATTTCACCTCCTTCTGTAGATTAGATATTTATATTGTACAGGGAAGTCGAACGTATGTCTCTATTTTTAGAATAAAAAAAGCTGACTGCTAGGTCAGCTTGGCCCTATCCATCCCCGCATTAAAATACGGGGATTTTCGGGCGTTTTTCATTAAAAATCAAGCTGTAAACTGGCATAAATTAGAACAGAGTTACGACCAACAAGGTCGACAAGCGCTTTACATTAGTTAAACAAAACAAAAAGGACAAGCTTTATGGAAAGCTTGTCCTTTTTCAACTCAAGGCACATGCAAAAGCACATGTGGACATTTAAACTGTTCACATCAGTATGTCCACCATCAGCACTTCCCGTGCTTGCCACTTAAGGCGGATGTCCTCTATCTCATAAATATACGCATCTCGCGTTCATTAATCGACTCGTCAACTAGGAATTGTACTATCTTTTACGTTTCATGTACAGCATTATCTTCTTAAAATGGCGATATTTTATTCTATAGAATGCTTCAATGCACATCGTAGATAACAAGAAACCTAACCCAATTGCGGCAGTAACAATTGCCACTCGCAAAATCAGCTCTTGTCCTTGTGTATAATTGCCTGCTACAAGTGCACGAACGGCCTGATAAGCTGGCATCCCCGGCACCAGCGGTACCAATGCAGGAATATTAAAGATCGTTGCAGGACATTTTTTTCTCCTAGCAAAAAATAATCCCAAAATTCCGATTAAAAATGCACTAATCAGATTAGAAACCATTCTGCCCATACCTAAGCGAAAGCAAAACCAATAAGCCATCCAGCCTACTGCTCCACTAATTCCAGATGAATTAAGCGCACGATGTGGGACATTAATAGTTAACGCAAATCCTACAGAAGCAATATAAGAAAAAGCAACATTAATTACTATCTCTAACCAAAAAGGCATCGTTATACCCCCATGAATTTCAAGATCATTCCGACTCCACCACCTAAAGCAAGTGCGGTTAAGACGGCTTCACACATTCTTACAATTCCAGATAGCAAATCACCCATAAATAGATCTCGCAATGCATTGGTTAAGGCAAGCCCTGGAACCAAAGTCATTAGCGCTCCAATCAAAATATTATCCACGATCATCTGTGAATCTAACCAATTCAAGCCTACTGCTAAAAGTCCCATCACCATCGCCGCAATTAATTCTGATAAAAAGCGAACTTTAGTGTACTTTTTAAATTCACAATATGCCCAAAAACCGACACCACCCACTAAAGCAGCTCCTGGAAAGTCGACCCAATCATAATTATCCATAAACAGAACCATCAAAGTCGCACTCAGAATTGCTGCACCAACTACTTGCAACCACATAGGGAAAGAAGGAGCATTAGCTACTTGGACTATCTTTTCCTTCAATTGTTGTAAATCAATTTGCTTAGCTGCAAATTGTCGCGATAATGCATTAACACGATCCACTAACTCCAGATTAATATTACGATCTCGCACTTGCTTCATTTGAGATAAGTTACCCCCATTTAAGCTCATAAATACACAAGTAGGAGTAGCAAAAACACGCGGATCTTCTGCACCCGCGTTCCGAGCAATTCTAAGCATCGTGTCTTCAACCCGATACATTTCACTACCGCCTTCAATCATTAAGCGTCCAGCGGTTAAACAAATATCCAATATTTCCTGATAAAATTTAGTATCGTGCTTATCGGACATAGTTTTATCCTCAATTCATTGTTTCAATATCTATAGTCTTATCTACCCAATCGCCATGGAAGAAATCTCGTTCGTGACTAACAATAATTACTCCACCTGGGAAATTGACGATGGCTTTTCTCAAGGCATCTTTCGTATCGTTGTCCAAGTGGTTAGTTGGTTCATCAAGGAAAAGCAAGTTAGCTGGTTCAAATTGCATCTTAGCTAATTTTACTTTTTCCTGTTCCCCACCAGACAATTCTTTCAATGGACTCATCGCTTGTTGCGCAGTCAAACCCATACGAGCAAGTGCCTGTCTTAATTCCTTAGGCTTCTTGCGTTCAAATTCTTCCTGCAAATATTGTAGCGGCGTCATATTATTATTTGGCCAAGCTAAATCCTGCTTGAAGTAAGCTAATTTTGCCGTTACTGATAATTCATACGAGCCATAAATTGGCTTGAGTTGTCCTAATAACGTCTTAAGCAAGGTAGTCTTACCAATTCCGTTAAAACCAGTGATTGCGACCTTTTCGTTGCCACCAACGGAGAAATTAAAGGCAGACTTAACTAACGCATGATCATAACCAATTACTAAATCTTGCGTTTGTAAAAGCAAGTTAGAAGCCGTAGCCACGTATGGAAATTCGAATTTAGCCCGACGGTTGTTTTTAGGTGGGGTTAAAATATCCATTCTTGCCAGTTGCTTTTCACGTGACTTCGCACTCTTGGCACGAGTACCAGCCTTGTTCTTACGGATATATGCTTCGGTCTTAGCAATCTTGCGTTGCTGGTTAGCATATGCCTTAAGGTAAGTTTCACGGTTAGCCGCTTTTTGCCGCAGCGCTTGCTTCAACGTACCGGTATAACGCGTAATCGTACCAAAATCAATATCAATAATACAATTGGTAATTCTACCTAAAAAATCATAGTCGTGACTAACTACGATAAAGGCGCCAGAGAAGTTGTTCAGATAATCAACTAGCCAATCAATATGTGATACGTCCAGGTAGTTGGTTGGTTCGTCTAGCACCAAAACATCAGGGCTTTGCAAAAGAAGCTTAGCCAAAATAATTTTGGAACGTTGACCACCTGATAATTTGGAAACATCGTGGTCATAGCCGAGGTCCGCTAAACCCAACCCAGCTGCAACTTGTTCAATTTCGGTATCAATATCATAAAAATTGTTCTCTTCTAGGTAGGTCTGAATCTTACCTGCTTTTTCTAGCAATTGATTATCACTATTTTCAGCATACTTGGTATATAACTCATTTAATTCTTGTTCTTTTTTAAACAGCTCATCAAAAGCAGTCCGCAAAAAGCCGCGAATGGTTACCCCTGGTGCAAGCTTAGCGTACTGGTCCAAATATCCTACATCGATCTTATTTTGCCATTTAACTTGACCGTCATCTGGAATAATCTCACCTGTCAAAATCTTAATTAGCGTAGATTTACCTACCCCATTTTGACCGGTAACCCCCATGTGATCTTCCTTATTTAATACAAAGTTGGCATCTTCGTACAAAGTCTTATCAATAAAGCTTTGACTTAAGTCTTTAACAGTTAATAAACTCATTTTTCCCTCTAACTATTATTTGTAGATTCTTGTTCTTTTTCATACTTTTGCAGCGCATCAAGTACACGTGGCCAGTAGCGTTTAGGCAAAATCAACTGCAAGCGATCGTGATAAATTGGAAAATCGCTCGGTTTCATCCCCGTAATATTAGCCACTTCTTGATCTGTTAACTTATATTTATAAACGATGCGCTTAATTTCAACTGAAGCATGCCCTCTAAAATAAGACAAGCAAAAAAAGAAAATTGCAAAAATACCTGCCAGTATAATCGCCAATTGCAGATTTAATCTAAAAGTGTGCAGGCAAATAAAAAATACGGCAATAAAAGCAATTATTGCGGAAATTATGCCATAAATGACTGGAAATATTGATTCTTTTTTTTGCATAATTTTCTCCCTTCAACACAAAAGCAGTAACTTTTACGAACTTAGCAAAATTTAGCTAACTTTGCAATGACTTTTAATTATGAATTAAGTATACTTGCAATAACTCAATTTGTATTTAGAAAGAAACGATAAAATGAATAAAAATATCCATTACTATTTTTCATTAATCCACTTCCAAATCGATGATTTAGATATTCACTTAGTATTGCCGCAAACTTGGCAAGCAATTGATCTTTATCATGCAATCGCCCATGATCGAGAAAGCCTAGGTAAGTGGCTGCCCTGGGCCTACAATATGAAATCTTCAGCTGATGAAGCTAAATTTATCAAAACCATTCAAGCTAACATGGTTCAAGAGCGCATGATTGTATTGACTATTCTCGTTAACGGCGAACCTTGCGGCATGATTGATTTGCATAATTTAATTACCAACCAAAAAGGCGAAATCGGCTATTGGCTGTCTAGCAAATATCAAGGCCGAGGCATTATGACTAAAAGCGTACGTGAAGTGTGCAAATATGCCTTCAGTGAGTTAAATCTTAAATACGTTGACTTAATTGTTGCAGTTGAAAATGGTAAAAGCACCCGCGTTGCGCAAAATGCAGATTTTAAACTAATGGGAATTAAAGACAACTTGATTCATAACCATAGTATGGCTGGCAAAATTTTCAGAAAATTTAATTCAAATTAAAATAGGCCCGTTACATCTTTAATAATAAAAAAGATAACTGGTACTAGCAGTGCAGGCAAAAAATTCAATGTCTTTACATCACGAATTTTTAATAAAGCTAGACCTGAACAGGCAATTAAGAAGCCACCAACAATGGAAATTTCTGTTACAAGTGGACCGGTAAAAAAGCTGGCTGATAAAAACTTGGCGACGAGATAAATACTGCCTTGCCAGCAAAATAGAACTGGAGCAACAACCAGCATCCCCCAGCCGAAGCTTGCACCAAAGACCATCGACGTTACAAAGTCCAACGTAGAATTAGTGAACAGCATGGTGTTATCGCCCTTTACAGCTGCAATAACGGGACCAACAATGGAAAGTGCCCCAATACAGCAAAGCAAAATTTCAGTTGCAAGACCCTTGCCTAAATTGGATTTGCCAGTTTTAGCAACTAAGCGATCAAAATGTCCAGAAATATCAAGAGCGGTTCCACATACACCGCCTAAAGCTAGGCTGACAATGAATAAAACGGGATACTGGCTCTTCGGCATGTTGTTGGTCACGTTTTCCCAGCCAATGCCTAGAGCAGCTAAGCCCATTGCGATAAATAAAACGTCTTCGTAACGCTTGTTAATCCCCTTTTTTACTAAACAGCCAATGGACGTTCCTACTAATAACGCTAATGTGTTCACGATTGTCCCAATCATCTTTCTCACCTCTCAGTTTATTTTACATCAGCAAAAAACAGCATCCCAGATCGGGATGCTGTTAATTTTAATCGGAATAGTGAAAGCGAACAGATACTATGTTCAATCCATCTTCATTTACAAAATATACAAATCGATGTTCATTAGTAATCCGTCGAGACCATAATCCCGCCATATCTCCCTTAAGCGGTTCTGGCTTACCTATCCCTTCAAATGGTGTTCGTCTAGTATTTTGAATTAACTTACGAATACGTTTAACAATTTTTTGATTATTATCAAGCCAATACTCAAAATCTTTCCATGATTCATCGGACCAAATAACTTTCATTACTCCCAGCTATGTTCCTTTCCCTTGCCGGCTTTCAATTCAGCCCACGATTTCATAATATGATCTACATTGGCTTTAGAACTACGCAAATATGCATTTTCAATCAGATTATCGTATTCATCTTGACTCATTAAAACAGAATTATCTTCACCATTACGAGACGTAATAATAATTGCATCTGCATCATCATTTACTTTTTTCATAAAGGACTTCAAATTATTTCTAACGTTTGAATAAGCCTCTGCTTGCATAATAATCCTCCTTCGCATAGTTTTGACAATTTTTTGTACAAGTATTATAGCATAGAAAATATATTTCACCTACAAAAACAGCATCCCACACCGGGATGCTGTTAATTTTTACCATTGAAACTTCCAGCCACCACTACTTGATGATGAACTAGAACTGCTGCTATTTGACGATGATGAAGCATTTGGATTCTTACCATAACCAGAATTAGAACCACCAGCAGGCTTATCTGATTTTTGATCATAGATTCGATAATTAGTAAATGCTTGCGGATCGTCCCACTTGATATGACTGTTTTGGTCATTCAATTCGTTTTGTCGTGTCTCTTCATTATCTAATGTTTCAGTTTCTAAACCTAAATTCTTCCGAATTCTATTAGAAACCTTCTGCAATTCCTCAGTTGAAGCAACTTGAATTGAAGAACCATCAATCCAGGCATCATGACCTTGAATGTAGCCACTCTTCAAATTCTTAGCACAACCACGATAATTCAAAGTAAGACTAAGCATATCGTTAAAGGTCAAATTAGTTTTCACGTACTTGTTAAAAATATCAATTAACTTACGATAATTGCTCAGCGTATTAACAGACATGGCCTTATGCATAATCGCCTCAATTACTTGGCGTTGACGAAGTTGACGACCATAGTCCCCACGTGGGTCTTCTTTTCTCATACGGACATAAGCCACAGCGTGACGACCATTCAAGTGTTGCTTCCCTTTATGGAAATCACACCAATCATATGAAAAGTCAAACGGCACATTAACGTCTACGCCACCTACTGCATTAACTAAGCTGCGCAATGCCTTCATATTCACTTCTAGATAATAATCAATTGGTACATTTAACATGCTTGAAACAGTCTTCATGCTGGATTGACTACCACCAGTTTCATAGGCAGAGTTTACCCTGAACATGAAATATTCGTCTCCCGGATCTCCCTTAATATCAGCTAAGGTATCACGCGGAATTGAGGTCATCGTTGCAGTATTTTTTTGCGGATTAGCTGTAGCTAAAATCATGGTATCTGAATTACCACGATCATGTCGTCCTTCAATACCTTGATCCACACCTAACACTAGGATAGAAATAGGTTGTCTATTAGCGATCTTAGCTGAAGCCGGTACATCGCTATCCCCCTTACCATCAACTGCACTATGAATGGTGAAATACATGTGCGCAGCCCATGCTACTCCAAAGCAAACAACCACTAATGCGACTACGCCAATAAAGCGTGCAAACATATTACCACTTTTTAATGCAGAACTGTCTGCAGCAAAAGCACGATTGCGGTGGAGATTAAGTGAGGAATGTCTTGCTCGGTATTCTTCTCTTCGTTTTGGATTTTGGTCCATTCTTTGTATCTTTTCCCTTCAAAATTAATACATGTTAATTTGTATCACTTTTAATCGCTAGATAAAATAAAATTACTTATAATTAATAATAACTTATTTTTTGTGTTTCATTGTACATCGAATTATGATGTATACAAAATGTAATTAATGGAGGAAAATTTATGGCGATTCCAACAAGAAGCGAAGTCCCAGAAAATATGAAGTGGGATTTAACCCGAATCTTTAAAACAGACCAGGACTGGGAAAATGCCTACGACAAGGCAAAAGACGAAGTAGCTAAGCTAAGTGAATTAAAGGGCAGTTTGGCTAAATCAGGCAAAGACTTATATGAGGGCTTAACCAAGATTTTAGCAGTTAAGCGTGATGTGGAAAATATTTACGTTTATGCCACTATGTCTAGCGACGTTGATACTTCTAACTCACATTATTTGGGCTATGTTAGTCGCGTGCAAAGCTTGTCCAATCAATTTGAAGCAGCAACCAGCTTTATTAATCCTGAGATTTTAAGCATCCCTGCCGCAAAGTTTGAACAATTTAAGAATGATGAACCAAGATTAGCTGATTATGCCCACTATTTGGAAATGATTACTAATAAGCGCCCTCATACCTTGCCAGCAGAAGAAGAAAAAATTATCGCTGATGCCGGGGATGCCATGAGCGTGTCCGAGAACACCTTTAACGTTTTAACCAACTCTGACATGGAATATGGCTACGTGCAAGACGAAGACGGCAACATGGAACAATTATCCGATGGTCTTTATTCATTATTGATTCAGTCCCAAAACCGTGACGTGCGCAAAGGCGCCTTCGATACGCTTTATGCAAGCTATGGTCAATTCCAGAACTCACTTGCATCTACTCTATCTGGTGTTGTGAAAAAGCATAACTACAACGCTCGTATGCACAAGTATGACTCAGCTCGAGAAGCCGCATTAGCTGATAACGGCGTGCCTGTTGAAGTCTACGACACATTAATCAAAGAGGTTGATTCACACCTTGATTTGCTCCACCGTTATGTCGCATTGCGTAAAAAGATTTTAGGTCTTAAAGACTTACAAATGTGGGACATGTACGTGCCACTAACTGGTAAGCCTGCTTTGTCTTATAACTTTGAAGAAGCAAAAAAGGTTGCTAAAGAAGCCTTGAAGCCACTTGGTGAAGACTACTTGAAGCACGTTGATTATATTTTTAATAACCGTGTGATCGACCCTGTTGAATCTAAGGGTAAAGTTACTGGTGCTTACTCTGGTGGTGCTTATGACACCGATCCATATGAGCTTTTGAACTGGGAAGACAATATCGATTCACTTTATACTTTAGTTCACGAAACTGGGCACTCAGTTCACTCTTGGTACACCCGCCATAGTCAACCTTACATCTATGGTGATTACCCAATCTTCGTAGCTGAAATTGCTTCAACTACTAACGAAAATATTTTGACCGAGTATTTCCTGGACCATATTACTGATCCTAAGACACGCGCATTCATCTTGAATTACTACCTTGATTCATTCAAGGGTACTTTGTTCCGTCAAACTCAATTTGCGGTATTTGAACAATTTATCCATGAAGCAGATGCTAAGGGTGAACCATTGACTGCTGATATTTTAGATGATGTGTATGGTCAAATTAACCAGCACTACTACGGCGATAGTGTTGAACCAGGTGGCGATATTGCGCTTGAGTGGTCACGGATTCCGCACTTCTACTACAACTTCTACGTTTACCAATATGCGACTGGTTTTGCGGCTGCGACAGCTTTGGCTAATAAGGTTGTGCACGGTGGTCAGGCTGACAGGGATGCATACCTGGGCTACCTTAAGTCAGGTTCTAGCGACTATCCTACTGAGATTATGAAGCGTGCCGGCGTTGACATGACCAAGCCTGATTATTTGGAAGATGCTTTCAAGACTTTTGAAAAGAGATTGAACGAATTCGAGAGCTTGATTGGGAAGTAAAAAATATTTATATCGAAAAAGCTGACAATTCATTTTTACGTGAATTATCAGCTTTTTTATTTTAAACGGAGCCTGTTAAACCAGCTTCAGCCCATTTATTTGGATTTTCATCTAGCATAATTTTTAACTTAGTTAACGTTGACGGTAACTTGAAATCATGCGTCAACGAATAATTATCAATCTCTTGATTTAATTTAAAAACAACCTTATTTAGATCAATATCTTGTTCTATTTCAATCAAAGCATGATCAATTATTGTCATTGTTTCAGGATCACCAGTAATATCTGGCTGTGTTTGCATACTAAGCAAAATAGATTTTATTCTTTGATTCATTTAAATCATACCTGCAACTAAACCAACTACATACAAGAAGATACAACAAATCACAAGATACAAACTGCCCCATTTGACAGTTTCCTTCAAGATTTCACCTTCATCACCTTCGAGGTGAATTGCACCGGTCGCTACCGCAATGTTCTGTGGTGAAAGCATTCCTGCTGTCGCACCAGTCATATTTGAAGCAACAACCCAGTACTTGCTTACGCCTAAGTCCGCTGCTGCTGACAGTTGCAAGTTACCAAAGAGCACGTTAGCTGAAGTAGCAGATCCTGTTAAGAATGTTCCAAGAGCCCCAATAAGCGGCGCAAACAATGGGTAAACAGGGCCAAGCAAACTTACCAATGCAATAGCTAACGCATCAGTCATACCAGCATAGACCATTACCTTAGCCAGACCAACAATGGCACAAACTGTAATTGCGGTCTTCCACACGCTCTTAATGCATTGTCCTAAAATTTGCATCATTTTCTTAAAACTAACGCCTTGGATGGTTCCCCCGATTAATGTAGAAATTAAAAGTAAAGTTCCTGGAGAATTTAACCAATTAATGGCCAAGGTATTCGGATTTTTCCCCGTATAAACAACCAAATTAGTTGTCACCTTGCTAAGCAAATTGTTAACTGGTGCTACCAATGATGATGCAAAAATGACGAAGATGAAGACTAAGATAAATGGTGAACATGCCTTAAGCATTTCATTTGTACTTGGACGCTCCACATCAGATTCTTCCTCATCTTCATGCCATCTAGTAAACAAAACCGTAATAGCGATTGAGCAAAGAGAACCTACAATTGCAGGTAATTCTGCACCGACAAATTTAGCAGCTATTACCTGGGGAATAGCCATTCCTAGTCCTGACATCAAGGTAATTAAGCCAACGCCTTTTACAGCTTTAATACTGCCTTCTGTCAAAATTACCAGGATAAATGGTACTAACACTACCAATACAAATAATTGCAAAGTTACAATGAAAGATAAATTTTCTTGCTTCAAGTTAGTTACTTCAGCTAATGTTAAAATCGGCAAGCCAATTGCACCAAAAGCTGTTGCTGTTGTGTTGGCAATCAAACTAATTACTGATGCTCTAATTGGATCTAACCCAAAAGCAATCAAAATACCTGCCGCGATTGCTACTGCTGTACCAAAACCGGCAATTGATTCAAGAAAGCCGCCAAAGCCCCAAGCGATAATTAGCACGATAATACGCTTATCAGTTGAAATCGTGGCCAGCATATTCTGAATGGTTTTCATTCCGCCCGACTCAGTAGTCACATTGTATGCGAATAACGCCATCACGATCACGAACATGATTGGCCAAATACCCATGATGATCCCTTCTAAGGCTCCCGTCATGGTATCTAAAACAGGTAATTTAAAGCTAAAAATTGCAAGCACAATTGTTAATACCAATCCAATTACACAAGCTCGTGCAGCTGGCATGCGCATCACACCAAGTGAAATAATCAACCAAATGATTGGCAACAACGCAATCGCAAACTTAATCCACATCTAACCCATCCTTTATCGTAAAATATCTTGTAGTATATTTAATCATTAAATAAGTCAAAAGTTAAAACCAAATACTCAAATTTTATTAATTATTACAAATTCTAAAATTTTTGCTTGCAACTTTGCTCAACAAACTATATAACAATTAATGGAAAGTAAAATTTCTCACATCATTTGAGAACTACTCCTCGGAATGGAGTAGTTCTTTTTCTTTTTCAAATAAAAAACAGGTTGAATTTCTCAACCTGCTTTATTTCTATTAACGATGTTTAACTACATGGAGGCCATAAGCAACCAGATAAATTACTACTTCGATTGTAGCAATAAAGAATGTGACAGGCCAATTAGTGATAAAACCTAAGTATAGACCTGCCCAAACACCAATTAAGGCAAAGAAAACCGACCATGCAATCATCGCTGGAATTGTTCGACCAATATAACGGGCCGTTGAAGATGGCAATGTTAGCAAAATAAATACTAACAATGAACCAACAATTTGTGCGCCGATAGCAACTGACATAGCTAAAGAAATTAAGAAAACAATTCCTACTAAGCCAGTATGCACACCGTGCGCAATCGCACCTATATGGTCAAATGAATCAAAGTTCAAGTTCCTTTGAACCAGCAAAATCATCAGCAAAACGATAACTGATAAAACAACCAATTGGATTACGCCTTGCTTGTCTACGCCGATAATACTACCGAACAAAATATTCGTCGCATAACGGCTGTTAGACCCTGAAATAGCTAGGAACAAGACACCCAATCCAATAAACAGTGCAGAAATCGCACTAATTGAAGATTCCTTTTGATCACTATGCAAAGACAATTCACCAACGCCAATCGAACCTAATAACGTGAAGAGCAGCATCCCCCATAACGGCGCAATACCGATAAACACAGCAAAGGCTGCCCCCGCAAAGCCAATTTCTGACAAAGTATGAGCTAAAAAGGCATAGCTGCGTGCTACAACATAAACTCCGACGACCCCACAGGTAATCGCAATAAATGTACTTGCTAAGAAGGCATAACGCATAAATTCATATTGAAACATTATTCGAAATCCTCCTTAAACTCACTCATCTTTCCTTGTCTGATTGAACCCTTGTTAAGGTACAAGTAATCAGTCATATATTTTTTAGCTAACGGAATATCATGAGTAACGAACAAAACCGTAATTTTGTGTTCTTGATTAAGGTGCTTGATTAGCCCCATTAATTCTTCCTTAGCCGCCGGATCAAGACTCGCTGTTGCTTCATCCAAGATAATCATATTAGGACTATCCAGCAGCGCCTGAGCTAAATATGCACGCTGTTTTTGACCTCCTGAAGCTTCACCCATTCGAGTATCCTTAATCGAATCTAAGTGAGTTTCAATCAATTGATGATCAATTTGATCTTTCACCTTTTTTGTTTTAAAAAGTGGTGCATTTAAACCTATAAATGCACGAATTGAAAGTGGATATTCTGAATCAATATTTCTAAATTGTGGCACATAGCCTAATTTAACATCTGATGAGAAATTATAGCTACCATCAGTTGGCGTAAGCATCCCCATCAAAATCTTAATTAATGTTGTCTTTCCCGTTCCGTTTGGTCCCAAGAGAGCAGTCATTGATCCTTTTTCAAGATGAAAGTTAATATCCTGAAAAACGGTCTTTGTATCAAATCTCATTGAAAGATCATTCACATCTAAAATCAATTTAGCATCCCCTTTACTTGCTAAATTCTATCTATTTTTTGCTAATATTAGCTAAATTTTGGTAATTTTCTCTCATCCAATCCAAGTAAGTCATATGATTTGGAATTGTTTCGCGAACGTTAAGTACTGGCACACCGTTTTCCTTAGCAAGCTTAACAAAAGTCTTAACAGTTGAACTACTTGCTTGAGTGTTATTAACAAAGAATGCGATCTTCTTGTCCTTAATTTCATTAGTCATCTTATTGATGGTCTTAGGACTTGGATCAGTACCATTTTCAATTGCTTCTTCAAATTCCTTGTCGCCAATCTTGTAGCCAGCTTCTTCTAAACCGTAATCAAAAACAGGTTCACTAACGAAAACGGGCTTATTGTTCTTCTTATCAGTTGACTTGGCAATTTGCTTGATCTTAGCAACTTTAGCTAAGTACTTGTCACCATTTTCCTTAAAGTAAGCTGCATGTTTTTTGTCTAACTTAGACAGACGCTTAACTAAGTAGTTAACATACTTGGTTGGCATATCTAAATCATACCAGATATGAGGGTTGTCGCCCTTCTTGAGTCCCATTAAGTCTTCACCCACCAAGACTGGTTTCTTGCTTACTGAACTAGCTAACTTGTTCATCCAAGTGTCATAACCCAAGCCATTAGCTACGATAATGTTAGCCTTAGTCAATTCCTTGGCATCTGCAGTTGTTGGTTCAAAATCGTGTGGGTCAGTTGCACTGTTTTTAACAATGGCTTGAACACTGCCGTACTTACCTACAACATTCTTAGCAATATCTGCATAAACATTAGTTGTAGTCACAATTGAAACCTTGTCAGAGTTAGTTTTTGCACCTTTTTTATTTGAGCATGCGGAAGCTAAGAGCATAATCATGCCCATTAATCCCATGATAAAAAGTGACTTAGTAATTCTAGATTTTATTTTTCTCAATATAATTTCCTCCATACAAAAAAAGCATTTAAATCAGAAAGTTCAGCAATTCTTTTCTGACTTAAAGTTAGAATAAGCTAGTTTGATAATCGTGTCAATATTTTTAAACGTATACAAATAGCACCAGTGCCTCTTAGACCTGATGCTATCAATAAAAACTTATAAATTATAAGAAATGTTTAAAATATAAAATTTGCTGAATTTTATTTAAATGCTTTTGTTCTAGAATTACATCATTATATAAACATATTTTTATATGCTTGTCAAACTATTCTTTGATGTGCTGACGTAAAACATCCAAGATTTTAATAATATGATTATCAGCTAAACTATAGTACTTTTCCTGCTTAACCCGTTCACTTTTAACCAACTTAGCTTCTTCTAAAATTCTAAGATGACGTGAAATAGCTGGTTGACTCACATCGAATTGCTTAACCAAATTATTTACACTACTTTTTTGATGATCATTTAAATAATAAAGAATCTGAATACGAATTGGATGATTGAGAGCCCTGGTGATCCGGATAATTTGATCGTTCAACTTTTTCACCTACTTACTAGTTTTAGCTTAATATATCCCTTAATTTTTCTCACAAAAAAACGCTACCCGAAGGTAGCGCAAAACATAACAGAGTATCTTGATTCAAGTAGAGATCATCAAGATACTTATATTATAATACGTTTTTTTACATAATGGAGCATTTTTGATTAATAACTTAAATTATTTTACTCCAGTACATATTTTTATTCGTCAGGATCGTCCTTAACGTTCTTCTTCCAGAAACTCATGATCAAACCGGCTACGATAGAACCGATAATAGTTGCCAAGAAGTAGAACAAAATGTGACTTGGTCCACCAATGTTACCAGCAAGTGGTGATACCCAAAGACCACCGTGAGGAGCTGGAACACCAACGTGCCATAAACCAACTAAGGCACCACCAACGGCTGAACCGATGATACATGAAGGAATTACGTGACCTGGGTCAGCTGCAGCAAATGGAATAGCACCTTCAGTAATGAATGAGAATCCTAATACCCAGTTTGAAACACCTGCACGACGTTCTTCCAAAGTATATCTATTCTTGAAGAAAGTAGTACCGATAGCAGTAGCAAATGGTGGAACCATACCACCAACCATAACAGCAGCCATTAAGATAGCAGCAGTAGTTGAGTGTGGGTCGTTAGCAAAAGCACCTGAAGCAAATACGTAAGCAGCCTTGTTGAAAGGACCACCCATATCGATTGACATCATACCAGCCAAGATAGTAGTAAGAAGTACCAAGTTACCAGTACCCATACCATTCAAGAAGTGGGTAATAGCAAAGTTAATACCACTGAAGATTGGGTTGATGATGTAGAACATAATAGCTGCGATTAACAGCAAACCTAAGATTGGGTAGAACAGCATTGGCTTCATACCTTCAACTGAGTGAGGTAATTTAGCAAATAGCTTCTTCAAACCAATCATTAAGTAACCAGCGATGAAACCGGCAGCAATACCACCTAAGAATCCAGCTGGTGAAGTTGCGTGTGATTGAACGTTAACTTGGAATTGACCGTTAACGATCGCAGCCATGTAACCACCAACGAAACCTGGCATAAGAGCTGGCAAGTCACCGATTGATTCAGCAATGTAAGCAGCAAGAACTGGAACCATGAAGGCAAAGGCCAAGTTACCAGCGTTGTTCAAGAAGATAAATGCAGGAGACTTAGCACCACCACCGTAGTTTTCTACGATGAAGGAGATGGCCATCAAGATACCACCACCAATAACGAATGGAAGCATGTGGCTGATACCGTTCATTAAGTTCTTGTAAATACCTGCCCATAAGCCTGGCTTTTCAGTGCTTGATGATTCTTCTGACTTGTCAGATGCACTTGCGTGGTAAACATCTGCCTTGTCATCCATAATGTCATCAATCAATTCACCTGGCTTGTTGATACCATCAACAACTGGACGGTTAACTAAGTGCTTACCGTCAAAACGTGGCATATCAACTTTCTTATCAGAAGCGATAATAACACCTTTAGCACGCTTAATTTCATCAGGGGTTAACTTATCCTTAACACCTTCTGAACCGTTAGTTTCGATTCTAACTTCGATACCGCGCTTCTTACCTTCCTTGATCAAGGCTTCTTGAGCCATGTAAGTATGGGCAATACCGTTGATACATGCAGTAACACCAACGATCAAAGGCTTGTTATCATCTGAACTACCTTGAGCTTTAGCAGCTTCCTTAGCCTTTTTAGCTTCGGCAGCCTTCTTGTCTTCTTCGTCCTTCTTAGTTTCAGCCTTTTCGAAAAGATCGATAACTTCTTCTGGAGTCTTAGCAGCCTTAAGTTTTTCAACCAATTCTGGATCAATTAATAAACCAGAAAGCTTAGCTAAAGCTTGAAGGTGAGTATTGTCAGCACCAGCTGGTGCAGTAATCATGAAGAATAAGTGAACTGGTTGACCATCAAGTGAGTTGTAGTCAATACCTTCTTTACTCTTAGCGAACAACACACGAGCCTTGTTAATTGACTTGTTACGTGCGTGAGGCATCGCAATTCCGCCACCAATACCGGTAGTAGATTCATTTTCACGGTCCCAGATGGACTTGATAAATGCATCTTCGTCGTTAACGATATCGGTTGCAACTTCAAGGTCAGTCATTTCTTTAATGGCATCTTCTTTGTTTTTAGCCTTGAGTTCCATAATCATGGACTCAGGACTTAATATGTCCTTAATTCTCATATATCTTTCCCCTTTAAATTAAGAAATTTGTTCAACCTTAATCTGTGGCAATACTGCGTCGATTTGACTCTTCACAGCGATATCCTTGGTAAATGCAGTAGCAGCACCACAAGCCATACCAATTCTAAAGCCTTCCTTAGGATCTTGAGTCTTGTAGTAAGTACCAACAAAACCAGCGATCATTGAGTCACCGGCACCAACTGAGTTGACAGCAGTACCAACGGCACCCTTAGCGTGGTATACGTGATCCTTAGTCAAAAGGAAACCACCTTCGCCAGCCATTGAAACCATGACATTTTGTGCACCCATATCAAGCAACTTTTGTGCGTATTCAAGCATCACGTCGCTAGAATCAAAGGTTACGCCAAAGAGGTCAGCCAATTCGTGGTGGTTAGGCTTGATTACTAATGGCTTGTATTCCAAAGTATCAAGAAGAGCTTGACCAGTAGTATCAACTACGAATTCTGCACCAGCTTCCTTAATAGTTGGAAGAAGTGATTGATAAAAATCAGTTGGTAAGCTTGGAGTAAGTGAACCACTCATGACAACAATGTCACCCTTTTTCAAGTCGTTCAAACGATCCTTGAAAGCAGTGATTTCTTGGTCAGTAATGTTAGGACCAGCTGCGTTAATTTCAGTTTCCTTTTCTGCATGAATCTTAACGTTCACACGAGTGTTGTCTGAAATAGTAACGAAGTCACTTTCAATTCTCTTTTGGTTTAATTGGCGAACCAATTCCTTGCCAGTGAAACCACCAACAAAACCCCAAGCAGTGTTATCAACACTTAATTGGTTAAGAATTTGAGAAACGTTAATTCCTTTCCCACCTGCTAAAAATGCATCATTATTAGTTCTGTTAACTTCCCCGCGGTTAACTTTTTCTAATTGAAGAACATAGTCAAGCGCTGGGTTAACAGTTACTGTATAGATCATTATTTTGCCTCCTCTAGGTTGATATCGGCAGGTAATGCCGCTTTTTGACTGGATTTAAGTTGATCTGTTACCACGTAAACGTCCTTGGTGTTGGCGAAAACTGCAAAGTTGCGTTCACCAATCTTGGATGAATCAGCTAAAACATAGGCATGTCTAGCTTGTTTAATTTCGGCAGCCTTAATTGCAGCTTCTTCGGGATCTGGCGTTGTAAGATTGCCATTTTTTTCGATTCCGTTAGCTCCAACAAAACTAACTGAAAAGTTCA
The DNA here is from genome assembly GCF_002554115.1 of Lactobacillus sp. UMNPBX4. Classification (NCBI taxonomy): domain Bacteria; kingdom Bacillati; phylum Bacillota; class Bacilli; order Lactobacillales; family Lactobacillaceae; genus Lactobacillus; species Lactobacillus sp. UMNPBX4. The sequence goes on along the minus strand of NZ_PCZF01000030.1, from coordinate 4,426 downwards.
TCCCTCTAATTTGAGCGAGTGCAGTTTGACCAATCACCGCATGAGTATCATCTTTGACCTCGCCACCAATTAAGATGGTCTTAATGCCGTGATTCAAGCTACATAACGCCGTTTCAACACCATTGGTAATGATCTTCACCTTGGGAACATCGGCCAAAAATGGGACTAACTCATATGTAGTCGTTCCCGCATCGATAAAGACATTATCACCGGGTTGAACAAAGTTGCGAGCTGCATACTTAGCAATCGCAATTTTAACGTCATGATTCAAATTAAAGCGGACGTTTTGGGAAACATCACGAGAGAAATTTTTTACTGATTGAGCACCACCATGCACACGCTTAAGCATTCCGTTCTTCTCCATCTGAATAAGATCGCGACGGATAGTTGATTCGGATGTATCAGTTAAGTCGCATAACTCGCTAACTCGGCATACTTCGTGCTGATTAACGTAGTTTTCAATTAAGCTTTGGCGTTCCTGTGTCAGCATTTCTTTTTCACCTCGATCATTATTGTATCCGCTTTTTTCTCCAAAATCAATCACATTTCTTCAAAAATAATCATTTTTATTAATTATTCTTCATTAAAATTCATTTTTATGCATTTTTTACGCAAAAAACAGATCATGTGTATTTACATGATCTGTTTTCGTAGTCACTGATAATTATTCTTAGTCATTTTACCCTATTTGACGAAGAATAAACAAAAATGACGAAAAAAACCAGCAAGATTATTTCTTGCTGGCTAAATAAATATTCTAATTAAGCAATCCACGCTTAAAGTTTTGCCATGGACCTAAATCATCAGTTTGTAAAATCAACTTCGGATAGATACGTCTGATCCACATAAAGGAAATTACTATTGCTAACAAAGCAGCCACAGCTGAAATTCCTGCTTCAAAGCCAGTCGCATTTCCTTTCAGCACTCTCATTGGCATAATGAATGATGATAAGAATGGAACATATGACAAAATCTTAGCCCAGATCGGATCACCTGCTGATTGCAAGTTGATTGCGATCAAGAAGCCAACAATACCGACAGTCGTCAAAGGTGAAACTGCCTTATTTGCATTCTCGCTCTTAGCAGTCAAAGCACCACAAAATGCGGCGAAGATGATGAATAATACTAAAGCTAGTACCGTGAACAGTGGCTCCAGGACAAAAGGTTGCCTACGACTTGGTCGATCATCGGTTTGAACTTGTTGAAACTGTCGCTAACCCCACCAATATACGGTGCAGCATAATAACAACCTGCTAAACCTAACGCATAAATTAACACCTGGGTAATAATTTCACCAAAAATGCCCGAAATTTTACCAGTTATGCGCGTTAACGGTGTTTGGTTCATCCCCCTTTATAAAATCATATTAAAACGACAGCTTCACATGTAAAGAAGGACCGATTTGGTATCAAAAAAGCTCCAACTAGTTTATGAAATACACTAGTTGAAGTCTTATAATATTCAACTTTAATATTTTTTCACCCACAAAAAATAGCCACCGAATTTAATCGATGGCTACAAACTTATTTTTATTTTTCTACGTATTCACCGTCGCAATAATCAAAGACAACTTCGCGATCAGCTAACTTAACTATAATCTGTTGATATTCATGTGCATAACCATGATGTGCCAACTTAATTTCCACATGACCGTCAGCAACTTCCACATAGTACCAGTTGTATTCGCCATTTTGGTAATTGAAGTCCAGACCGTTATCTTGGTAATGAGTGTACTTACCTTTGTCGCCAAAGACTCTGAAGGTCATGGTCTTATCTGGCTCATCAGAAATGTGGCTAACTTCATTGCCCCATGGCAAAATCGTATTCTTCTTAATAAACAATGGCAATTTATCAATTGGAGCGTCAACCAGGATCGTATTCTTGCCGCTATATTCAACGCCATTCCAGAAATCAATCCATTCACCTTCTGGCAAGTAGACTGCACGGCTAGTTTGACCTTCTTGAACAACTGGAGTTGTCAAAATGTCTTCGCCCACCATGTATTCATCATTCATGTTATACACATGTGGATCATTTTCATAATTCAAAACAAGTGGACGCATGATTGGCAACCCAGTTTTACTTTCACGATAAAATTCATCGTACAAGTATGGTACAAAACGGTAACGTAACTTCAAGTACTTACGATAAATTGATAATGTTGGTTCACCAAATACCCATGGCTCTTGTGAGCGAGTGCCTAGAGCCGCGTGGTTTCTGTAAAGTGGGCTAAACAAAGCGCCTTCAATCCAGCGAGTCAAAAGTTCAGGGGTAGTATCGGCACCAAAACCACCAATATCAGTACCGGCAAAAGTAAAACCACTCATCCCCAAGTTACATAATTGCGGGATCATCATTTGCACGTGTGTCCATAAACTTTGGTTATCACCAGTCCAAACTGTGGAAAACTTTTGTGTTCCAGCATATGCAGCACGAGTAATTACAAATGGACGCTTGCCTGAATACTTCTTAAGTCCCTCATAAGTTGCCTTAGCCATGTTATGACCATAGACATTGTGCATCTTTTTATGAGTGGTTTCCTCATCTTCATTATGGAAGACTACATCTTCTGGAACTTCACCTCTAAATGAAGCTGGTTCGTTCATATCGTCCCAAATACCTGAGACACCTAAGTCAACTAAGTACTTGCAGTTCTTAGCCCACCATTCACGTACTTGCTTGCGACCAAAGTCTGGGAAGACTGCATCCCCTGGCCAAACTTCATTCACATAAACAGTACCATCTGTTGCCTTAACGAAGTAGCCCTTTTCAATACCTTCTTGATAAATTTTATAATCAGCATCATCTTTTTTTACGCCCGGATCAATAATAGTAATAATCCTGAAGCCCAATTTACGCATTTTTTTAATAAACTCTTCTGGAGCTTCATAAGTATCCTTGCGCCAAGTAAAGACACGATATCCATCCATGTAGTCGATATCAAGGTGTAAAACATCGCATGGCAAATCATATTTGCGCAAATTTTCAGCGATCTTTTCTACTTGTTTTTGGCTGACACTATAGCCCCAACGTGATTGTTGATAACCTAATGTCCACTTTTGAGGCATTGGTACACGGCCGGTCAGATAAGTATAGTTAGTGATAACTTCCTTAAGTGAATCACCGCCAATAATGTAGTAATCAATATTGCCATCAACTGCTGAGTAGTAATAATAATTGTTGCTTTCTTTACCTAGATCAATGTGGTTGCGGTAAGTATTGTCAAAAAAGATACCGTAAGGATGACCATTTTTAATACCAAGTAAAATTGGAATTGACTTATAAAGTCGAGTGAAACTTTCTACTTGCGGATCAGGATTATCAGTATTCCAGTTGTCATAAGCATAATGACGCTTGTTTAAGAAACCTGTTTTATCACCCAGGCCATAAAATTGTTCATCGCTGGCTAAAGTCTTGATAATTTCATAATAGTTTTCATCATGCATACCCAGCAATTTCTTAACATCATGGCCTTCTGATTCAGCTAGCTTCAAGTGCTCTTTGTCCATCTGACGATCGATTGGCGTTCTACTGCCGCGATAATCAATAATTAACGGATCGCCTTTTTCATCATAAACATCAATCTTTTCGTCATCGTATGCCTTAACAGTTAACTTTTCAGTTGTTATTTCAGCATGATCGCCTTTATCTTCAACATCAAAGTCAGTCTTAATTTCCTTATCGCCTTCAATGGCGTAAGAATTGCTGGCGTTGCCGCGATCTTGAAACACACGAATAATCTCTGGAGTTAAGACTGTTAACTCTAAAGGTTTATATTGATAATTTAAAATAATTTTTTGTCCATCTTTAGTAAAGTTAATTAATTTATTAGTCATAAAATTCCCCTATTCAAGCCTTTTTTGTATTCGCTTTCAATTTTAGCATAATAGTGCGCTCGATTAACTTAAAACTGGGAATCCGAAACTTTTTCCAACAAAAAAACCGCCTTGCGGCGGCTTAGTTAATTGAAAATATCTGACATTTTAGTTGGAATATTATTATTTTTAACAAAATATTTTTTAAAAGTAGTGAAATCTTGGTCTTCTCGATCTCGGTGTACGTACATATCATGCACTGCCCAAAATGCGGTAATTGCTAAATTAACACCTAGAACAATCAATAAACCAATCAAAATATATAGTAAGTACATCATTATACGTACACCTCCTAAATCGTTATCTGGCCCAGCGTGATATCTTCAATGAAATATCTTACAAAAGCCTCTCCAAAACTCATGCCTTGTCCATTATAGACATGCCATTCTTCACGCTTTGCTCCAATTGTTCTAGCCATACTGACTAAAAAACAAATGGCTAAATAAACTAAAACTATGTTTGCAACTATCATAATGACCATGTCCACACGTCCTTCGAGACTGTAAAATAGTTTGTGTAAGGATGAATGATTCCTTAAATTTATTTCTTTA
>NZ_PCZF01000002.1:0-87534 GCF_002554115.1 Lactobacillus sp. UMNPBX4 | reverse complement strand
GTCCAGATGGACTTTTTATTTTTCTAAAGTGTTCAATTTGATTTTACAATCGGCGAAATAATTTTTTGACTAAGTAACTCTTTATTTTGCAGCCAAAAATCTAATGCATTTTCACCTAAATAACCTAAATACGCTGCTTTAAAACTTATATCTAATTCTTGCCAATGTTTAGTGATTTGAGTCATTTCATGACTTAAATCTAAATATGTATTATTGCCAAAACCACCAGTATGCGTTGATAAAATTGCAGTCGGTAATACAGTGGGCTTCAACCCACATGCACCCAAAATTGGCAGGGCAACACTCAATGAAACTTGCCCCATACATGATAAATCTTGACTGATTAATACTCCCCCATCAATCATTTTTTACTCCAATCAAAAAATCCTGCTATTAGCTTAACATAGTTAATAGCAGGAAACATTAAAATTTAACGTGCATTGAATGTATTTGGCTTGATATGATTTAAAATTTGGTAACCAATTGCTTTGTTTCTATTTTCATCATTTTGAGTTTGATTTAAAAACATGATTAAACCATTTTGATTATCAGATGTCATTTGAATCCAATTACCAAAGTGAGTGTTGTATAAGTTACCATATGCTGACTTCAAGGCACCGTTATTCTTGATATACATACCACCTGAATAACCATTTGGAGATTTAGAACTCAAGTTAGTCATGTAATTATACTCGGTTTTATTCAAAATCTTTCCATTTGTAAGTCCAACTTGAATACGGTAGTAATCCATTGGTGTAGAGAACAAATTACCTGCACCAACTAATTGAGAAGCTTGTTGTTTTTTAACATATTGTGCCCATTGATAATTTTTCCGATTCCAGGTATAAGAAATACCATCAGTCATACCAGCAGGAACATCTTCCAAGAAGTAAGTTCTCTTTAAATTAAGTGGATTAATAATTCGTTCTTTAACATTATCTTTATATGATTTGCCTGTAACTTGACGAATAATTCCTGCTAACAAAATATAGTTGGTATTATTATAAGAAAAATTGCCTGGTTTATTTTGACTAGTAGAATTTAACTTATCAACCACCCAATTGATGGCACTAGCTTCAGAAACTACGGACCCACGGTTAACTTCCGTGTCACTAGCCTTAAGTCCTGAAGTGTGCGTCATCAAATTACCAACGGTAATATCTGATGAGCCCTTTAAGTTGGGATACCAAGTTGAAATTTTAGTATCTTGATTAAACTTTCCGGCATAGATTAATTGTGTAATCATTGCAGCCGTAATTACCTTTTGCAATGAACAAACAGGATAAACAACCTTTCTATTTCCAGCACCAAGACGCTTGCCATAATAGCCATAGCCATAACTAATTTGTTGTGGATGACCATCTTTAATAATTACGGTAGTACCTCGTGCATAATAATTAGCCAGTGTACTTCTAACAAAACTACGCATTTCAGTTTGATTATAACTTGCGGCATTTACTTGATTAGCGGCTGCTAACCCACCTATTGGTAAAGAGGCAGCCACAGTAAGTGAAGCGGCTGTTTTAATTAATGCCTTTCTTAAATTAATTTTTTTCGTTTTAATTCCCTCCAGAATCGATCAGTTCTTTATAAAATATATTAGCATTTATTTTTTTCAGTGAAGTTACAGATTAGATAAAAATTATTCATAATTAATATGGATAGTCATCTAAATGATCTTTTTCCGTAATTTTGCGGATAACTTTAGCTGGAACTCCCACTGCTAAGGAATTATCTGGAATATCATGCGTAACTACAGCACCTGCTCCAATTACACAGTTGTCGCCAATCGTCACTCCTGCACAAACAGTAACGTTGCTGGCCAACCAGCAATTATTCCCTACCTTAATAGGTGCACCATATTCAATATCTGCCATTTTGCCATCTGCTTGCATTCTAGGATTTCTTTGTTCAGGTAGTAAGGGATGCAAAGGTGTAGCAAAAGTAACATTAGGGCCACACATCACATTATCACCAATGGTAATTGGACAAGTATCCAGAATCGTTAAATTAAAATTAGCATAAAAATGATCACCTAATTTAGTAAAGCGACCATAATCTACCTCGATCGGTCCTTGCAAATAAACCCCTTCTCCGTGATCCGGAAAAAGCCGATCAATAATAGCTTTTCTTTCTAACTTATCTTCATCAGTTGTCAAATTATAATCTCGTGATAAACGATGTGCCAAACTAGAAAAATGTCCCAATTCTTCGGTATCAGGGCGATATGGTTTACCAGCGAGCATGTTATTAGTATTTTCTTCCATAATTATTTTTCCGCATTCTTTTTAATTTTTTGATCATTAATAATAATTATATGATATACTCGTTACTGTTGTTAAAAAATAATATATTAAAGAGGAAAAAATGCAAAAGAAAAATATTACAGCTATTTGTATTGGATTGCCTGTCTTTTTGATCTTGGCAATCTCAATCATGATTCATGCCAGCTGGATTAATGGTTTTGACAATTTCTTTGAACAAATTGTTCATACCATTCCTAATCTACAAGGCATTATGAAAAAGATTACTTTTTTAGCAGATACTAAAGTTGATTTAGTATGGATGATTTTAATCGCCATTATTTTATGGATTAAAAAGCAACGCCCTCTTTCGCTTAGTATCGTAATTACTTTAATTACTGCAGATGCTTTTGGATGGGTGGTAAAACACATTATTCAACGTGCCCGCCCTGTGCAACACTTGGCCGCAGATGATGGCTTCAGTTTTCCTAGTGGTCACACATTAGGAATGGCAATTATCGTCTTTTGGTTAATGATGATTTTAATCCCAGCATTAGTAAGAAATAGAACTGCCAAGATTTGGTTGAATGTTTTATTAATCGTTTGGCTGATTTTAGTCATGATTTCAAGAGTATATCTTTATGCTCACTTCCCATCAGATGTTTGTGGCTCTGTTGCTCTTGGAGCAATGTGGGTTGGCATTATCGATGCTATCTGGGATAAAGTTACTCCTAGAACTTCTAAAAATAACTTTTAAAACCAAAACGCTAGTTTTCTAGCGTTTTTTTATGCACAAAAAAAGTCACTAAGGAAAATGTCCTTAGTGGCTTTTCTACACCTTCAAATTTCTTCCTATCAGCAAATGCCATAAGAGACATCTTGCCTAGCCTTTTCATCCTCGGAGCGCTCATCACACGCTCCGCTATTATGATAACAGATTAAATAAGAAATATAAAGTGGTTTGTTTTGATTTTATTGAAACTAAAATTAATTTACCCATTCAGTGATTTTACTGTCATTTTCAGCTACGCCAATCACATTTAAATCTTTAGCCCATTCTTTAAAGTGGTTAACATATGCCTTGCGATTAGCTCCTGCGGAAGTAAAGAATGAGGCTACTTCTCCTTGATATCCCTTCATTTGATCTAATAAGGTCTTGATTGGAGTTGCTGGATAGCCTGACCAAACAGGACTACCAATTAAAATTAAATCATAATTATTAAAATCAATATTATCTAGCTTAATATCTGGAAAACTATTGGCTTGGATTTGATCTAAAGCGATATCATTGGTTTTATATTGATCCGCATCAAAAGTGCCGTCAACAGCATCGACTTCCTTAAGATCACTATCTGAAATTTGAGTATGAATCTTTTCTGCTAATTTCTTAGTATTGCCCGACCATGAATAATACAAAATTAACGTTTTCTTAGCCATAATTAGCCCTTCCTTTAATTATTTTATAGATATAAATAACCTTATAATCATAATTTACCAATTATAGCCGCCAATGTAAAAAGAATAACCTATTAATTTATAAATTGTCTAATTACATTAAGCATTGTGTGACCATATTTTTTCAATTTAGCTTGACCAACACCACTTACCTCTAAAAAATCATTTTCATTTTGTGGCTTAATTTTGGCCATATCATGTAAACTACGATCCGAAAAGATCATAAATGCAGGAACTCTTTGTTTTTTAGCTAGTTCTTTGCGTTTTTCTCTCAAAGCGTCAAATAGACTCACATTTTCATCTTCATCAAAAATTTGCTTCTTCTTTTGAATCTTACTGATCCGCCGTTTTACTATAGCTTTTCCATCTAAAACATCCCAGCCGCGGTTAGTTACATGGAGCAAAGGGTATTTTGTCCCTTCAATTTTTAAATATCCAGAGGCAATTAAATAGTCAATCAAACTTACAGCCTCTTTTTGACTGACTTTTAAGCTATTAAAATGTTCGTATTGCTCCGCATGCATTTCCTGCATCCGCTGATTAGTCGAACCAACTAAACATTGAGCTACGACATTTTTACCAAAACGTCCATCAAGTTCATAAACTAACGCAATAACCTTTTGGGCATCAGTAGTGATATCTTTCAAATCACCTTGATTAAGACAATTTGAACATTTACCACAAGGCGGACAATCTTGACCGAAATAGCGCACAATAAATTGTTGCAGACATTCACCGGTATTTACGTAATCAGTAATCACCTGGAATTTTTGATATTGTAATTCCTTATATTTTTGATCTGCATCTGATTCTTCAATAAAATAGCGATACTGGTGCAAATCCCCTGGATGGTAAATCATCACTGCTTCACTTTCTTCACCATCTCGGCCGGCTCGACCAGCTTCTTGATAATAGCTTTCAATGTTGCGAGCACTTGATGCATGAACTACAAAGCGGACATTACTTTTATCAATTCCCATACCAAAAGCGTTGGTCGCCACAATTACTTGAAATTCATCAAATTGAAACGCCTCTTGCACTTGTGATCTTTCTTTTGCATTCATCCCGCCATGATAAGCGCCTACTGAAATTTCTTTTTTAGCAAGATAATCCGTTAAAGATTCAACTTTTTTACGAGTATTAGTATAAATAATCCCGGCTTCATCAGGATGAGCCTTAATGTATTGCGCAATGTAAAGCTGAGTATTTTGCGGAGAATTAACCACCTTAAAACTGATATTGGGACGAGCAAATGAAGTAATAATAAAGTTCTCTCGTTGGATATTTAACTGTTGTCCAATATCATCTTGAACTGCTGGAGTGGCGGTTGCCGTCAATGCTAAAATATTCGGCTTACTTTTAAGAGAATTAATTCCTTCAAAAATTTGTCTATAAGCCGGGCGAAAATCGTGGCCCCACTGTGAAATACAGTGCGCTTCATCCACTGCGACCAAATCAACATCCAAGAAGTTAAGCTGATATCTAAAATAATCTATCGTCAAACGCTCAGGCGTAATATAAATTAGTTTGATTTTTCCCTCATATGCCTGACGTAAAATAGGATTTACTTCTTCTTGCGGGGTGGTTGAATTCAATGCCGCGGCGTTAATACCATTTTGTTTTAGAGAATCAATTTGATCTTTCATTAAAGAAATTAACGGTGAAATAACCAGCGTAATACCAGGATTCATTAAAGCAGGAACTTGATAGCAAAGCGATTTACCTGCACCTGTTGGCATAACTGCCAAGACATTTTTTCTATTTAAAATTAAATCAATTACTTTCTTTTGACCGGGACGAAAACTAGAATAGCCAAAAGTTTGTTTTAAAATTTGTTCTGGATTCATAAATTTTCCTAACTTATTTGAAACATTTTCTTTATTTTAGCAGAGTCCATTAAGGATTATAATTGAAGTATTATATGTAAGAAAGAAGGAAAAAAATTGATACATCTTTTTCATCGACGTATCACATTCTCGCTCGCTTTAACTATTGGTTTTTTAACTCTGATAATTATCGGAAGCATTTTATTATCACTACCTTTTGCAAATAAAGCGGGACAAACAACTAATTATTCTGATGCACTTTTTACTGCTACTTCAGCGGTTTGTGTTACAGGATTGAGTACAGTTACAACAGCAACACAATGGTCATTCTTTGGTCAATTAATTATCATGATTCTGGTCGAAGTGGGCGGTTTAGGGTTCATGACTTTTGCAGTTATGCTCAGTAATTTTGCTCATCAACGAATGAGCTTAGGCGCAAGAATGCTAACTGGAGAAGCATTAAACCTTAATCGTCCTTCTCAACTTCGAATAGTACAATTGATTATTAAACTTTCCTTGGTCGTTCAACTGATAGGGGCAATATTACTCTTTATCGCTTTAAAGCCGCGATTAGGGATAGGAAAAGGTATTTGGTATAGCATCTTTCATTCGGTAACAGCTTACTGTAATGCAGGATTTGATTTATTCGGACCATCTCTTGAACAGTTTAATAATAATCCCTATTTTCTAACTATTATTATGCTTTTAATCGGTGCTGGTTCATTTGGTTTCTTAGTATGGCGTGACTTGTTAACATATCACATTCATCATAAGCTTACCTTACATACTCGATTGGTATTAACAGTTGGCATAATTATTTTAATATTATCAATAATCGGTTTCTTAATTAGTGAACAAAATCTTAAACAATTTGATGGCAATCTCAACGCTGTTCAGAGATTTTTCAACACATTATTTTTGGCAGTAACGCCAAGAACAGCTGGTTTTGCTTCAATTCCTTATACTAAGCTTAGTGCAGCTAGCATTGTAATTACTATTATCTTAATGTTCATTGGTGGAGCTCCTGGATCTACTGCGGGTGGTGTTAAAACGTCAACAATAGGGATTTTATTCTTACAGAGTTTAGCAACCTTTACTGGAAAAGAAGCATCATTTTCTCATCGTCGCTTCACTCGTAATAATATTAATCGTGCCCTAACCCTATTTTGCTCTGCAATTTTATTAATTATTTTTGCGACACTATTGCTAACTATGACGCAACCACTCTCACCTCATAATGGCATTATCGAAGCAGTTTTTGAAGCAGTTTCTGCATTTGGTACCGTTGGATTAACTCTCGGTCTTACTCCACACCTTAATTTATTTGGAAAAATTATTATTATTGCTTTAATGTTTATCGGACGAGTTGGCATTTATACTTTTATGTATTCTATTTTCAAATCTCATCCTGCTAAACAAAGTTATCGTTACCCAGAGGAGGAAATTATCATTGGCTAATTTACATCAACAACAAAGTTTTGCAGTTTTTGGTTTAGGAAAGTTTGGCATGGCACTGACCATGGCGCTTTTACAAGCTGATCAAGATGTTTTAGTAGTAGATTCAAATGAAGAGGTCGTTAATGATGTCGCTCATTTGGTTACACATGCTGTAATTGCTGACGCCACTGATGAAGAGGAATTACGTGATCTTGATATCGGTTCTTTTGATCACGTTTTCGTTACTATGGGCGAAAACGTGGAAGGTAGTATTATCACTACTATGTTAGCTAAAAAGATTGGTGCACCAGATGTTACTACCCGAGCTAATAATCATAATCACCGTTTAGTTCTAGAAAAGATCGGAGCTGATCACGTCATTGAACCTGAACAAGATATGGCCAGACAATTGATTTTTCATCAGCTTCATCCTAATGTCGTCAACTATTTCAATCTTTCTAAAAACGTATCTTTAGTCGAAGTTAGCGTTGAAAACCCTAGCTTTTTTAACAAATCATTAGGTGACTTGGACTTCCGTAAAAATTACGATGTGAACATCATCGGCATTACTCATAATGGTAAATTGAATCAAGTTCCTCTTGCTACTGACATTATTAATCCGCATGATCGGATCACTTTGATAGGGTCAAATGAAGCCGTGCAGAAGATTAATGAAATTTTACAAGAAGATAAATAAATATAGAGCATTACAAAAAGCCTTGAGAATTTCTCAAGGCCTTTTAATTTGGTCAAAACTTTATTTACTTATAAAAGGTTTCTTCAACGGCATGCGTAATCGCAATTTTATCATGTGCATAAGACAAACCGCCTTGAATATAAAGCATGTATGGATCACGAAGTGGACCATCTGAAGAAAGTTCAATAGTTGAACCTTCGACAAATGAACCTGATGCCATGACAACTTCATCTTCATAACCATCTTGGTGATATGGAATTGGATCAACAAATGAGTTCATTGGTGAGTAGTGTTGAATAGCCGCACAGAATTTAACCATTGGGTCTGGTTTACCAAAGGTTACGGTTTGCACAATGTCGCTTCGTGGATCACTCCACTTTGGTGATACTTGCATCCCCATTTCTTCTAACAATGCAGCTGTAAAGACCATTCCTTTTTGTGCTTCACCAGTTGTATGTGGTGCCATGAAGAATCCTTGGTAGATATCACGTAAATAGCCCCAAGTTGCGCCTTCACCTTTACCAGCACCAGGAACAGTTAAACGCGAACCTGCTCCATCGATTAAGTCTTGACGACCAACTAAGAATGCGCCACCCTTTACTAAACCAGCACCCGCATTTTTGTAAAGTGAACCTGCCATCATATCTGCGCCGTAGAAAGTTGGTTCTTCACATTCAGAAAATTCACCATAGCAGTTATCAATAAAGATGTTAACATCAGGACGAACTTCCTTGATGAACTTAAGCATCTTTTTGATTTTGTCCATAGTAAAAGTTTTACGAGTTGCATAACCCAAAGATCTTTGAATGGCTACTACTTTAATTGACTTGTCTTGCAAATCTTTTTTAGCATTTTCATAGTCAACTTCGCCATTCTTTAATTCAGTTGTCTTGAAATTGATGCCCCATTCCTTCATGTTGCCTGGTTTATTACCAGCAAGACCAATTACTTCTTGGATCGTGTCGTACGGGGTACCTGTCAAATAGTAAAGAGTATCGCCTGGGCGCAACATACTAAAGAGACCGACAGTGATGGCATGAGTACCTGAACCGAATTGTGGTCTAACTAAGGCATCATCAGTCTTGAAATAATCGGCATAAATATCTTCGATCTTGTCACGGCCAATGTCGTCGTAACCATAACCAGTTGAAGGCACGAGGTCTTCTTCACCAACATGATGCTTTCTAAACAAATCAAGTACACGTTGTTGATTATATAAAACTTGTTCATCAATCTCATCAATGCGAGGTTGGATCATTTTTTCTACTTTAGTAACTTTATCACTTAATTCTTGTGGTAAATTTTCTTTCCATGAAAAACTCATTTCTTACTCCTTAATTTATCTATCCTTGATAACTTCAGCTTGCACTTTTATGCTGCCATCTTCTTGTGGTTCTAAGTAAACGCCCTGAATTTCTGGTACAAAGCCTGGAAATTTTTCAATCGCATGAGCCAAAACTTCAAAGTATTTTTGATCGATCTCTCCCCACTTTTCACCTGGTGCAACGATAAAGACTCCTGGTGGATATGGCAAGGCACCCTCAGCTGCCGTTCTGCCCACTACATCTTCAAGATCAACTAATTCTGTTTGATCTTTCTTAAAGAGTTGGTCAGCTTCAGCCGGTGTCATTTGGTAATTTTGCATATTAGGCTTAGCAAACAACTCTTGCTGCAGGACAAAAGTTTTATTTTCTTTATAATACTCATGCATTTTCTGGCAGAGCTGCTTCAACGTATAACCATGATAACGCTCAGGATATTCTTGATATAAAAATGGTAAAACATCCTTTACCAAAGCATCTTCATCATAATACTTTTCAAACTTTAAGAAGGCATCCAGCAAAGTATCTAATTCTTCTTGTGAATCACCAGGTGTTAGAAGAAACAGCAAAGAATTCAAATCATTTTTGGCACGAATAATATGATTTTCCATTAAAAATTCTGCAACTACCGCACCAGGAATACCGGTTTCTTCATACTTAGCATTTTTGACATCAATGCCCGGAGTTTTAACTGTAATCTTGAGTGGATCGATCATAGCTTCACCACTGCCCATTTTTCTAAAGCCATGCCAATCGTCATCTTGACTCATGTTCCAGTATTTAGCTTCATTCATTAAATCAGCAGTAGGAATTTCAGCAAAATTGTCAGGTACTAATGGCTTAAATAATTTAGATTGCTTTAATAACTTTTGGCGCCATTCAATGCCCATGCGTAGGGTGTCTGCCCACCACTTTTTGTTTCCTTCACCAGCAGTGACATAGGAATTTACTGTAAGGGATGCATATAACGGATATGCATATGAAGAAGTAACAAACTTCAAATAAGCATGATTGAAATGTTTGTGGTCCACATAACGCTTTTGCCCTTTAATATGCGAATCCTTTTTCAAAATTTGTGAAGCTTGAGCCATCCCTGCTTGTTGCTTATGCAAGGATTGAGTTACTAAAATTCCCGGATCATCCGGTCCCAGATTTAAAAGAAGCGGTGACAAGTGTCTCATAATTGGTACAAATTCTTCAAACCCGCCCCAAGCACAGTCAAACAAAATATAATCGCAAAGTTTACCAATTCGATCTACAATCCATTTTGCATCATAGAATACGCCATCATAGGTTTCTGCCTGCACTATTGCTAATCTAAATGGACGCTTAGCCTTGGCTTTTTCTGGATCAACTTTTGCTACTTCAGCTCTAATTTTGTCTTCAGTCAAAAAGTCAGGATCCATCTCACCAATCAGCCCCAAAGCATTACGATCAGTTGAAATGTAAACCGGCTTAGCACCGCTCATGACCAATGCGCTGTTATACAAGGACTTGTGGTTATTACGATCAAATAAAACCAAATCTCCTTCAGATAAAAGTGCGCTGGCACAAATTGAATTAGCACTAGTTGTACCGTTAGTACAGAAGTAAACCTTATCTGCATGATAAGTTTTTGCAGCTAATTTTTCAGCATCAAGTGGTGTACCTGCATGAGTCATAGTATCACCCAGCTGAGGCACAGTATCACTAGTATCAGCAAACATTAAATTCTTACCAAAGAACTTATTGAAAACAACACCTGCTGGATGCTTATCATAATACTGACCATTATGGTGACCTGGGGTAGTAAAACTAATCGGTTTTGCCTGCGCAAAATTAATTAGATCAGTCAAAAAACCTGGCACCATTTTCTGTTCATAATTTTTTGCCAGATCAACAATTTTTTCTCGATCAGCTGTTGAAACTTGCCTATCAACTTCAATTATTGGAATGGAAAAGCCAGATTGATCTCTTAACGCTTGGGCTTGCTTTTGCGCATTAGGATCTTTATTTTGAATTACAATTGCAGCTATTTCTGCACTATTTTTAACTCGATCAATAGGAACTGATTCCCAATTTTTTATTTTGCTTAAATTAACGCCGCTTCCGAACGCTATTTTCAAAAAATCCATGCTTTTCCTTTCCATTTTTATTACAAATTACGAATTCAAGTTGCAAAACTTAAATAATTCTTTATAATCTTTTTACAGTATTATGTAGTTTCTGAATCACTTCACAAATTACGGTACATATTATATAAATATTGGAGGTTTTAAACAAGTGCACTTGCCCTGTTCGCCCCCTGAACATAAAGATATTTAAATGTAATTGAATAAATACTTGGAGGAAAATATTTTTATGTCAGAGGAAATAGAAACCATTAATTTTGAGCCCGGCAAAAAACATTATATGAGCTGGCCGGTCATCGCATTAATCGACTTTGTTACTATCATCAGTTTTGAAAACATCTTCTATCCATTTCAAAACCAAGGATTATCTGTAGTTGTATCTTGGATTTTCCTTTTATTTGCCTACGTTATTCCTTATGCTCTTATGTCCAGTCAAATGGGATTAACGTTTACAGATCAGGCCGGAGGTTTAGCATCATGGGTACGTCATTCATCTAATGACACTCTCGGTTACTGGACTTCTTGGATGTATTGGGTTCAAACTGTACCATACTTAGTTGACGTTTCTAACTCAGTCATCGTGTCATTCTCCTGGATTATTCTAGGAAACAACACGCTAGACAAGCATATGTCTACTTTCTGGTTTGGAATTCTTACTTTCGTAATCATTTTAGTCTTTATCTTGATTGAAAATGCCATTAAGAATTCACTTGAACTGCTCTCATTAATCGGTGGTGGTGCAATGTTCATCATGTCCATGCTCTTTGTTTTACTTGCTGTTTGGGCAGTAATGCATGGTCATCATATTGCCACGCAACCATTTAACTGGGGTGCATTCAAACCATC
This sequence comes from Lactobacillus sp. UMNPBX4, assembly GCF_002554115.1. Taxonomy (NCBI): domain Bacteria; kingdom Bacillati; phylum Bacillota; class Bacilli; order Lactobacillales; family Lactobacillaceae; genus Lactobacillus; species Lactobacillus sp. UMNPBX4. The sequence continues at coordinate 75,597 of NZ_PCZF01000002.1, read as the reverse complement.
ATTTAGTTTGCGTTACTTCTCTACCACCGGATTATTAATTTTTGCTATGTCCGGTGCTGAACTTGCTGCTCCTTACATTGTGCAAATGCGTGATCCTAAGCACGAATTTCCTAAAGCAATGTGGATGTTGGCATTAATGACTGGTTTCTTAACTATCTTTGGTACCCTAGCTTTAGCAATGTTCTTTAACGCACACCACATCCCACATGATTTCAAGATGAATGGTCCTTACTACGCTTTCCAACTTTTAGGTGAAAGTTTAGGTTGGGGTAAAATCTTGATGTACATCTTTGCAGTTGTCCAAGCTCTCTTCATGATGGCTCAATTAGCTGTTTTGCTTGATGCTTCAAGCCGTGTATTTGCTGGTGACGTTGCTGATAGATACATGCCTAAGTGGTTAACCGGTAAAAAGGATAAGACCGGTCGTCCAGTTCACTCATATACTTTAACTTGTGGCTTAGCATTATTCTTACTCTTACTTACTGGTACTTTGCCAAACATTAACTCAATTTATAATTGGCTCTTAAATATTAATGGTATTATTTCACCATATAAGACTTGTTGGGTATTCTTTGCTTTCGTAATGTTAAGAATGCACCAAGAAAAGTTCCATTCAGATTATGTCTTTATCAAAAACAAGACTGGTGCTCTAATTATGGGCTGGTGGTGCTTGATCTTCACTTTCATCTGTGCAACTTTAGGATTCATTCCTCAAGAAGCTGAGGCAACATTTGGTAGTGCTGCATTTAACCACCAATTACTTATGAATATCATTACGGTAATTGTTCTCTTCGGTTTAGGATTCTTGCTTCCATGGTTACGTAAGCGCGAAGAAAAACGTGAAATGAATATATAATAAAAAAGGAGATGGCGCTAAGCCATCTCCTCTTTGTTTTGGTTGATAAAATCGAATTGCTTTTGAAAAACTTTTTTCTCACGTAAATCATACACTGATCCAATCACAGGTGTTAATGCAAAAGCTCTTAATGTATCAAAGTCTTCTGTCTTATTTGCATAGATATGATGCATTTCCGGCTTAATTTCAAAAATTTTATTCAAATAAGACGGACTAATTTCATCAACATATCCTTGCAAAGTAAAACCTACGCTAGTTAAAGTTTCTCGACCACGTAATGCTGTGATAGATACGCGATTATGTCTTTTTAGATTACGGTAAAAACTTTTTTGATTCGTAGTAGCGAAAATTAAGCGACCATTTTCATTAAAATCGATGTCTATAACATTGGTATGTGGTTCTCCGTTTTCATCTACTGTACCAAAAATTGCTGAATGAAAGCAATCTACAATTAAATCCAAAAATTCATCATTACCAATATCATCAGTTAATTCAGGAACGTGTTGTCTCATTGTTTTTTCCATTTCTATATCACTCTATTACATCTTTAATAAAGATTTTATTTCTTAAGTGACATAGTGTCAATGAATATACTACATATTTAGAATAACTTAATTATTGAATCTATTTACACAGTTGTCCTATCCAAAAGCCTATGAAAACTAAAATTACTCCCCCCAGATATGAGGTCACTGCATAAAGAATCAAGCCATGGTAATTTCTACTTTTATATAATTCAACTAATTCAGTATTCATTGTCGAAAAAGTTGTATAACCGCCTAATACACCGGTTCCAACTAAGGAATAGAAAAAGACATTGGTTCCAAGACCAAATATAATGCCTAAAATAAGTGCCCCCGTTAAGTTAATAAACAATGTGGGAGTTGGCAAATTAGAAAACTGTTTACCTATCCATTCCCAATGTTTTTTACCATAATTAGTTATTGCATATCTAATCATCGCACCAATTGACGCACCAAGTCCTGCTAATAGAATCTCCACTTTAATCTTCCTTTCTAAGCAACATTCCCACGTTTTTGCCGATTCTCATACCTAAAAAGGCAAAAATAAAGCCAAAAATAATTGAACTCAAAAAATAAATTAAAGCAGTCAATGGTAAACCGGCTTGAATATTTTTTAAAATATCTAAATTAAAAGTAGAAAACGTTGTAAAAGCCCCCACAAAGCCCGTACCAATTCCTACAGTTAACCATTGACGGAAATCTTTAAATTCCATAAAAAAGTAAGTGAAAAAGGCTAATAAAAAACAACCTATGATATTTCCCCAGAAGGTACCATAAAAACTCCATTGAGCATTTAAGCTATAGCGCGCCATGCCACCAAAAAAGGCAAAACAGGCTATACTAATATAATTGCTAATTTTCATTAAAAACATTCCCCCAAACAAAAAGCGTCCACTCTATCCCTCTGGATAAAGTAGACGTCATTAGATTACTCGGTTAATGGTGAACGTCATCACCTATTTAGTTAACAAATATGATGATACAACTTAATTTCAGGTTTCGCAAGTTACTATTTTTTGATTTGCTAGGTTGAACGAAGTGAAACCTAGCTTTTTATTTTTTAAAGTAGAATTTAGTAACAATCTACTTAAGGATGATATGATATAATAAAATAAAAAATTCAAGAAAGGATTTTTGCAATGTTTCCCTATGAAGATAAATTTCAAACATATTGCAAACAAAAAAAGCAATTAGCGCCTTCTACAATTGCACTTGCTGCTAAATCAATCACTACTTTTTGGAATTATTACGCCACTAATATCGGCCCCAGTGCTTCTATCAATGAAGTTACCACGAGCGACATTCGCAACTTTTTAGATTCTCTTGAACAAAAGATGCACTTCAAGAGCAATACAGTTAACAAGTATCTCAGTCACTTAAAAATGTATTTTGTCTTTTTGGCCGAATATGGCTTTATAAATTCCTACCCACTTTTCACATTACGTGGAAATAAATTTGATCGTAAACAAAAGTACGTTATCAACTGGATGGGTCATTTGTCAGAATTGACTAAAATGACTAAATTACATCCAGAAACTATTAAGATGATGACAGCTATTTCACTCGGCTACAAGCCAGCTGAAATATTAACTATGCGCATTAACACTCTGCTTGATCAAGTTTCTTATTCACAATTAAAGAAATATCTACAAGCCCATACTGACTTTTCACAAGATGCTAACCCATATATTTTTGCAACCAAAAGTGGCGATCACTATGCTTCAGATTTTAATATCAATCAAAAAATCGCACCAGATCGTGATCTAATTGGTATGCAACTAACTAGTCATAAATTACGCATGAGCTTTGTTTACTCAATTCTATCTAATCCTAAGCTCTCAGACGAAGAAATCCTCAAAACATTGCGCATCCCTCTTAAATCTCTGAACTACTACCGCAAAAATATGATGCTCTATGTTGAAACTACGGAATTTAAGTTAACTCAACCTTAGTCACTTCTCCACTCGAAAAGCTATGAGCTTCATTATTTGTTAAAATAACCAACTTTCCTGCATCATCAATAGTCTTAACTAGTCCTGTCACTTCTTTTTTTCCCAGCTTAAGATTTACTCTTTTACCTATTAGCCAAGATAGTTTGCGATATTGCTCCATAAACTGATTTTGACCATAATTTTTACTTGCTAAATCAACTGCTTGTAAAAGTTCATTGGTCATTTTTTTATGCTCAAAAAGAGTATCCGAAATGTACCCTGCTTTGAATCTTATCTGCTCTGGAAAATCGTGCGTTGCGATATTGATGCCGACACCAATTATTAAGCCACTATTCTCATATTCCGTTAAAATACCTGCTACCTTTTTATTTTTTAAATAAATATCATTAACCCATTTCAAACGGAAGTCTTTTTGAGGATAAAATTTTCTGAGCACATCAACTACATTGGTGGCTATACATGGCGTTAATAAATTGATTTTTTCCCGTACAATTTCAAAATTAGGAAAAGCCATACTAAAATAAATTCCTGTTTGAGCGGGCGAATAGAAAAAGCGACCTCGTTTGCCATAACCATTAGTTTGGCTTTGGGCAACAAAAGCCGCTTTTTTCTTGTTTTTATTTTTCAAATAATCTTTAGCCAAATCTTGTGTAGATTCAACCTGATCATATTGATAAACTTGCATTTTATCTTAAGTGAACACCCTTATCAACAAAAATCACGTCACCAGTTAAACCAGTTGCTAGATCACTCATTAGGAAAGCACAAGTATTTCCAACTTCTTCTTTAGTGACATTCACACCATCAACGGTTTCGCTTTGAGAGATTTTCAATAAATCAGCATGTCCTTTAATACCAGAAACTGCTAAAGTCTTCATTGCCCCTGCTGAAATAGCATTTACGCGAACACCTGCTTCACCTAAATCACGTGCCAAATAGCGGACACTAGATTCAAGAGCTGCCTTAGCAATGCCCATAGTATTGTAATTAGGCAAGGCACGATCGCTACCCATATAAGTTAATGTGACAATGCTGGCAGGATTATTTAAAATAGCAGCTCCTTCTTTGGCAACAGCGAGTAATGAATATGCGGAAACATCTAGAGCTTGACTAAAACCTGCGCGAGTTGAATTAAGAATCGAGCCGCCAAGTTCTTCTTTTTTAGCAAAAGCAATGGCATGAACAATTCCATCGATTTTACCAAAACGACTCTCAATAAGATCAAAAGCGTTGGCAATACTTTCATCATTGGCAACATCACATTCAATTAAACGATTTTCATCCGTTACTAACTTGGAAATAAATTTCTTTAAGCGTTCGTTTTGATATGTATAAATCACTTCTGCGCCTTGCTGCTCCATTGCTTGTGCACATCCCCAAGCAATAGAACGATTATTAGCAACGCCCATTACCAAAATTTTCTTTCCTGTTAAGATACCACTCATTTTTTCACCTAAAACTTCCTAAAACGTTCATAGCGTCTTACTAATAGCTCTTCAGCAGATAAATTTTGCAGCTTATCTAATTCAGTTTGTAAAACTTGCTCAATATTTTGACATACTTGCAGATGGTCTGCTGGCTCGTCAATAATACCTTCAATTACCTTTTGCTGTAACAGATTCTTTGGTGTTAACCGCATCACTTCCGCAGCTTCTGCTGCTTTTTTAGCATCTTTCCATAAAATAGAAGCAAAACCTTCAGGAGACAAAACAGAATAAATACTATCTTCTAGCATCCACACTCCGTCACCACAGGCAAGAGCTAAAGCACCGCCTGATCCACCTTCACCATATATTATGGTAATAATTGGCGTTTTAGCTTGGCCAATACGCAAAAGATTTTGCGCAATTGCTTCACCTTGGCCATTTTCTTCTGCACTTTTACCTGGATAAGCACCCGCAGTATCTACAAATAAAAATACTGGTCGATGAAACTTAGCTGCATTTTCTACTAAGCGACAAGCTTTGCGATATCCGCTAGGCTCTGGTTGGCCAAAGTGCTTTTCTATTCGTTCATTTAGACTATGGCCGCGACTAGTAGTAATGACAGTTACCGGTTGACCATGAAACGTTGCTAATCCGCCAACAATTGCTGGATCATCACCACTTAAGCCATCACCATGCAATTCAAAGAAATCTGGAAAAAGGACTTTTCTTAATTCATGACCTGAGATATGTTTTTCATCCCTAGCTGCCTGAACAACTTCCATTGCTTTCTTAGTCATTTGCTTCACCACCAAACTTCAAAAGCCACTCGATTGTGCTTCTTTCATCTTGTCTTTTGACTATATGATCAATAAAGCCGTGTTTAAGCACATTCTCCGCATCCTGCAAATCAGGAGCAATCTCTTGGTGGATTGTTTGCTCAATTACACGTCGACCGGCAAAGCCAACCATTGCATGTGGTTCAGCTAGAGTTATGTCTGCTTCTGTCGCAAAACTGGCAGTTACTCCTCCAGTAGTTGGATCAGTTAAAACAGCAATATACAAAAGACCAGCTTGACTGTGCTTAGCAACGGCATTGGATACTTTAGCCATTTGCATTAATGATAAGATACCTTCTTGCATGCGGGCACCACCAGATGCAGTAAATAAAACAACAGGCAATCCTTTTTTTGTAGCTTTTTCAAATAAACGGGTAATTTTTTCACCAGTCATTTGACCTAATGAACCCATAATAAAGGTGGGATCCATGATGCCTAGTGCAAAGCTTTGACCGTCAATCTTAGCCTGTCCTGTCAAAACAGCTTCATTAAGGCCACTATTTTTCTTTGCTTTAGCTATCTTTTGATCATAATTGGGAAATTTGAGTGGATCTGAAGGCGAAATCTCGCTGTCCCATTCCTCAAAATCATCGACTAACCATTCAATTCGCTTTTTAGCGGGAATTCTAAAACCATAATCACAATTAGGGCAGGTCAAATATGAATCTAACTGATTAGCAAAAATTTCAGTATGACACTTCGGACATTTCTTAAGTATGCCATCAGGAACGCGATCATCGGCAACTTTATTCGCCTTCACATGCTTTTCAGTTAACGTATTTTTATGCGGAAACAGCTTGACCATGTGCACGCTCCTTCCATTTAGGTAAAAATTCCTTCTCTAAATAAGTATTAGTAAATTTGCTGCTCTTAAATCCGGGATCCTTTAAAATTGCTAAATGAAATTCTTGGTTTGTAGTAATTTCGCGAATAACCATTTCTTTTAACAACCGTTCCATTTTAGCAATTGCTTCTGTACGAGTTTGACCGAAAGCTACTACCTTGGCAATCATCGAATCATAGAATGGTGAAATCATGCCGCCTTGATAAAGTGCAGTATCGATTCGCATCCCTGGATTGCCAATTGGTAAATAAAGATAATCAATATTCCCTACTGAAGGCATAAAATTATTGGCCGGATCTTCCGCATTAATGCGGCATTCGATTGCATGTCCCTTTGCCTTTAAATCAGCTTGAGTAAAAGGCAACTCTTGACCTGCAGCAACCATAATCTGAGCTTTTACTAGATCAACACCCGTAACCATTTCAGTAACAGTGTGTTCAACCTGAATACGAGTATTCATTTCCATAAAATAAAAATGATGGTCTTGATCCATTAAAAACTCAATGGTACCAGTATTTACATAATCTGCTGCTTCTGCTGCTTTGACTGCAATTTCACCCAAATGCTTTCGTTCAGCAGGAGTAATTAACTCACAAGGACTCTCTTCAAGCACCTTTTGCTTATTTCTCTGCAATGAACAGTCTCGCTCCGGGAAGTACACAGTATGACCAAAACTATCCCTAAAAATTTGGACCTCAATATGCTTTACATTTTGCATAACTTTTTCCAAATACATGCGATCATCACCAAAATCATTTTTAGCTTCGCTTTGAGCAGAGGCTAATGCGGCAGCCATTTCTTCGGGTTTTGTAACCTGGCGAATGCCTTTACCGCCACCGCCAGCTGCTGCCTTTAACAAAACTGGATAGCCTATTTTTTCCGCAATTTGCTTAGCTTCATCAGCTGAAGTAATAAAACCAGTACTACCTGGAGTAACTGGTACACGGTGAGCAACCATAGTTTGACGTGCATGTTCCTTATTTCCCATGCGATCAATTGTTTCAGCTTTTGGTCCGATAAAAATCAAGCCGCAATCAGTGCACATCTGGGCAAACTCAGCACTTTCTGACAAAAAACCATAACCTGGATGAACTGCTTCCGCACCTGTCCCTACAGCTGCTGCTAAAATATTTTTAATATTCAAATATGAATCAGTAGGCTGCGGTCCTCCTACACAGACTGCTTCATCAGCAAGCTGTACATGCAAACTATCACGATCAGCAGTTGAGTAAATTGCGACAGTCTTAATATTCATCTCTTTTAGCGAACGAATAATGCGAACTGCAATTTCGCCTCGATTTGCTACTAAAACTTTTTTAAACATCAATTTCACCTAGCCAATCATAAATGTTAATTCTGCTTCTGCAATCTTGTGTCCATCTATAGTAGCAATGCCTTTACCTACACCAATATTTTTGCGAATCTTGGTTAATTCAGTTTTTAACACTACTTGATCACCTGGACGAGCCTCTCTCATAAAATCAGCTTTTTGAATACCACCAAAATATGCAGTCTTGCCCTGAAAATCTGGAGTGCTCAAAAGAGCTACCGCTCCAGTTTGAGCCATTGCTTCAACAATTAGTGGCGAGGGGAAAGCTGGATCACTTTTTGAAGAAGCTTGCACAAACTTTTCACTAAAACTCACATTATGAATCGCTGTAGCACTTTTTCCTTCTTCAAGATCAATTACACGATCTATCAAAAGCATCGGGTATCTGTGCGGAATAATTTTTTCTATAGCAGCAATGTCTAATTCTTTAGCCATTTTAATCTTCCTTTACTGAAATCAAGGGTTGATCGACTTCAACTAAATCTTCGTTCTCAACATTAATTGCTGTTACCGTTCCAGTTAAAGTACTCTTAATTTCTGTCATCATCTTCATGGCTTCAATGATGCAAACAGTTTGACCTTTTTCTACGTGATCACCCACCTTTACAAAGGCTGGTTGACCTGGTTTTGCTTGCAGATAAACAATACCCACAATTGGAGCCTTAACTGCCGCATCCTTAGCATCAGAAGTACTTTCCACTTCAGTATCTTCAGATTTAGCTAATGTTTTAGAAGCTGGTTCTTTATTTTCAACTACTGGAGCAGGTTTACTTTGCATCTTATTAATCTTGTTTTTACTCAAGTAAAGATGAAAATCACCCTCGTCAATTTTCAATTCTCTAGTATCAGAATCTTCAAACTGATCCATTAAACTTGAAATTGCTTGCAAATCCATTAATTTTCACTCCATTTTCTAAATGCTAATACAGCATTATGTCCTCCAAAGCCAAAGGAATTAGAAATCGCATATTCAGTAGAAAAGCTTTGATTATCTTGATTAATTAAATTAATTGAACACTCAGGATCTTGATTAAAACATCCCACATTCATTGGAAACTTATCTTTCATCAAACCTGCTACAGTAATTACGGCTTCAATTGCGCCAGCTGCACCTAACAAGTGTCCTGTCATGCCCTTAGTTGAAGAAACGCGCACGCTGCTATCTGATCCAAATACCTGATTAATAGCCTTGCTTTCTCCGCTATCATTAGCATGAGTTGCTGTACCATGTGCATTAATATAACCTATCTCATCCGGCGTAATCCCAGCTTCATCAATTGCCATTTGCATTGCACGAGCTGCGCCTTTACCATCTGGATCAGGTGATGTAATATGGTAGGCATCACTTGTTGTACCGTAGCCAACAATTTCTCCTAAAATCTTGGCACCACGCTTTTGTGCATGTTCCAAGCTTTCTAAAACCATTGCTCCACTGCCTTCGCCTAAGACAAAACCATTTCGATCTTGATCAAAAGGCAAAGAAGCACGGTCAGGATCTGTATTTTGTGATAAAGCAGTCAAAGCAGCAAAACCGGAGATTGCTGTTTCATTGACAGTCGCCTCACTACCACCAGTAATCATTGCTTGAGCTCGGCCTTCACGAATTTGGCGATAAGCTTCACCGATCGAATTAGTACCCGAAGCACAAGCAGTCACAATTGAGGTAGAAATATTTTGTGCATTAAAACGAATTGAAATATTTCCGGCTGCCATATTAGCAATAGCCATAGGGATAAAAAATGGAGAAACTCGACGTGGACCTTTATCATGCATGCGAATAACTTGTTGTTCAATTGTAGTTAATCCACCGATACCTGAACCAAAAATCACACCTAAATCTTCAGGCTTAGTATTTTCTTCATTGATTCCGGCCATCTTCACTGCTTCTGATGCAGTTTGTACTGCATATTGAGAATACAGATCCATTCGGCGAGCCTCTTTTTTACCAACGTATTCTTTAGGATCAAAGTCATCTATTTCGCCGGCAACCGTAATCCCAGTTTCACTCGCATCAAATTTACTAATCTTTTTAATGCCGATTTTACCTGCCAAACTATTGTTGACAAAGTTTTCATAGTCATTTCCATTAGGAGCGATGGCTCCCATTCCTGTAATTACGACTCTTTGCATTGAGATTTCTCCTACATTGTCATTCCACCATCAATCACGATAGTTTGACCCGTAATATAGTCATTTTGTGCCAAAAAAATAGCAGTCTCTGCCACTTCGTTAGCCTCACCTAGACGAGTTAATGGTATCTGCTCTAAAATATTCTTTTTTACTCTGTCTGATAATTCAGCGGTCATATCAGTATTAATCATTCCTGGTGCAATGGCGTTCACACGAATATTACGCATAGCTGCTTCACGTGCTGCTGCTTTGGTAAAACCGACTAGACCTGCCTTAGCTGCAGCATAATTAGCTTGTCCTGCATTGCCATGTAAGCCGACTATACTGGACATGTTGATAACCACGCCGCTACGCTCTTTATTCATCTTTTTAATAATTGCCTTAGTTAAAAAGAAAGGAACTCGCAGATCAAGATTAATAACTTGATCGAAATCTGCTTCACGCATCCCGATCAACATTTTATCGCGATTAATACCAGCGTTATTGATTAACACGTCAATTTTCCCATATAGATCCCATGCTTTTTTAGCAAACTCTTTTAAATCTGTTTGTGCTAAATCAGCAGATAAATACTGATATTCCGCGTTTTCACTATCTAGAATAGCCTTAAATTCGTCGCTCAGTTGTTCATGTCGTCCATTAATAATGACCTTTGCACCCGCCTTAGCGAACGCTAAAGCCATCGCTTGACCAATGCCACGGGTTGAACCAGTAATCAAAACTACTTTATTTTTTAATTCCATGTTCTTCCTCAATAAATTTTTGATAATCTGTCAAATTACCAATATGATAGTGTTCAAGTTTGCGGTCAACTTGTCGTGCAAAGCTGGATAAAGTTTTTCCTGGACCGATTTCAAGAGTAGCGTCAATTCCTACTTGATCTATCAAATATTGCACACAAGAACCAAAATGAGTTGGCACAGCTAATTGTCTTTCCATAATTTCAGCCCAGTCATCAGTAAATGGTTTAACCGTAGTATTAGAAATTACTGGGATTTTAACTTGAGCAAAAGAAACGTTAGCAAGTCGTTGATGCATTTTTTTGCTTGCCTCGTTAAATAAAGGCGTATGAAAAGCACCATTTACTTTTAATTCGACAGCTCGCTTTGCTGCTTCCTGATCATTAATTTCTTGCACAGCCTTTTTAACTGCTGACTCTTCCCCACCAATTACAATTTGCTTAGGTGAATTAAAATTAGAAAAATATACTTGTTGGTCAGTATTTTGCAATGCCGTCAAAATTGCATTTACTTTATCAACATCTGGCTTGATTAACGCAGCCATGCTACTAGAAACTTGATCAGCATCTTCTTGCATATATTTTGCACGATCACTAACTAAACTAATTCCCTCTTTTAAAGAAATCGCTTTGCTGGCAATCATTGCCCCATATTCGCCTAAAGATAAACCCACCATTCCAGCAGCATTAAAATCTGGCAAATCACGTTGCAACATCCGATAAATTCCGGCTTCAAAGGCAACTAAAGCTGGCTGAACATGAACTGTCTTTTTCAATTCATCATGCTCGCTCTTAAAATCAGCAACAATATCTTGACCGCTAGCTTCACTAGCAATTTCTACTGTTTCTTTAAAAAGCGGATCAGCTAAGAAATCAATTCCCATACCTGCCCTTTGAGCACCTTGACCGCTAAATAGTAAACCGAACTTCATTATTTTTGCTTGTCCATTTGATCCTTAACAAAATCAACTAATTGACTAATAGTTTGAATACTATCATCAGCGTCAAGTTCAATGTCATATTTATCTTCAAGTTCATTCAAGATTTCAAATAAATCTAAACTATCGGCATCTAAATCTTCTTTAATATTAGTGTCCATAGTGATCTTTTCAGGTTCAACATCTAATTCGTCTTGTGCAATTTCTTGAACATCTTTTAAAATTTCTTCTTTAGTCATTATTTTTACCTCTTATTTTCTAAAATTTAAATATTAGTGTGGCTACGGTTAATCCTCCGCCAAAACCACTCATGGCGACTAAATCGCCTTTCTTAATTACTTTATTAGCTACACATTCTGCTAAAAGAATTGCCTCACTGGCTGCAGCAGTATTGCCGTATTCAGCAATATTCATTGGGAACTTGCTTAGTGGTTGATCCAATTTTTTAGCGACTTGCTTAATTATTCGTTCATTAGCCTGATGCAATAAAAAATGATCTATTTCATCCAAATTAACATTAGCTTGTTGAGCGGCCAGTAAAATAGATTTAGGAACTTGATGCGTTGCGAAACGATATACTTCTCGACCGTCCATCTCAAAAGCAGACATTTTTCGATCATTTTCAAGCAAATCCTTTTTCGGCTTAGTATGACCAGCAGTTAACTTATTACACATATTTCCAAAAGTTTTTAAATCCTGGCATAATAAATGCTGATCATTGCTTACACTTAGTAATGCAGCTCCAGCACCATCGCCAAACAAAACGGCTGTCAAACGATCATGCCAATCAATCAACTTAGATAAAACTTCCGCACCTATTACAATCGCTTTGTGCCAGTGATTGCTAAGCAAAATGCTACGAGCTACAGAAATAGCATAAGAAAAGCCTGAACAAGCTGCAGACAAATCAAAGGCAACGGCATTTTTTGCTCCCAACATTCCTTGGACCATCGCCGCGGTACTCGGAGTCATATTATCAGGTGACATTGTCGCCACAATAATTAAGTCAATTTCGTCCGGAGAAAAGTTGCTTTTTTCTTGTAACTTCTCTACCGCACGAAATGCTAACGAAGAAGTATTTTCCTCTGTACTTATATGTCTTCGTCTGATTCCAGTCCGCTTACTAATCCATTCATCAGAAGTATCCATGAATGAAGCCAATTGATCATTTGTAACAACTCGTTCAGGCACTGCAAAACCAGTAGCTATAAACTCAACATCTTTCACGTTTTTCAATCCCATCTAGTGTGAATTGACGAATTTCTCCAAATTTTTAAAAGCGTGATAGATCGTTTGTAATTCATCATCATTTAAATTCTGCAAAAAGCTTTTAACCATCATGTTGTGATAAGCATGATAAGCACGGCATAATACTCGTCCTTTTTTGGTTAAAGCTAATCGAACTACTCTGCGATCTTTTTCATCACGAATTCTTTCTGCATATCCCTTACGGACAAGCCGATCGACTGTCGAAGTAACTGTAGCACGTGACAAGTGCAACTTATCGGCCACTTGCGAAACGGTTAGATGATCATACATCGTAATCGCATCGATTGCATGTAACTCTTTAACAGTTAAATCTTTGAACTGACTCTTTTTAAGTTCTTCTTCTTCAATGCGATTAATACCGTAATAAGTGTTGTAAAGCGCATCATTTATCTCTTGATATAAGTGTTTCATAATCTAGTTCCTTTATCGTTTATATTCAACTTAAATTATAAAACAAAATCATTTAAATTATTTAAGAGAAAGAAAGTTCTGCACTACAAACAAGCTTATCTTGGATATATGCTTCAGTTTTAAAAATAAATTCGTCTTTAAGCTTACGTTTAACTTTAATTGTTAACTGATCTCCTGGCTTAACCATTTCTCTAAAACGAGCTTTTTTAATTTGACTCAGTTTCAAAGCAGATCGATCATTATCAAGCAATACTTCACATCCCTGCGCTAACGCTTCAACGATCAATACTCCTGGCATCACCGGATTACCCGGAAAGTGCCCTTGAAAAAATTCTTCATTCATCGTTACATTCGTCAATGCAGTTAATTCATTCGAATTTTTTTCAAGAACACAATCTACTAAACTAAGCGGCTCACTACGTCCAGTTAGCCGTTTTATTTCTACGGCATTCAAGATCATTTAGTTCACCTCTTTATTTTGCTTATCAAATAGTTTGATATTCAAATTATTTGATAAGCAAATCATATTACTTTCATTTAAAATGTCAATAGTTCAATTTCGTATAGAAAATCTTGAAATTGCTTTATTTAAACAATGAAAGCCGTTAAATTTATTTTTATTTTTTCTCAAAAAACAAAAAAGCCTTCCAATCGGAAAGCTTTTAAAGTCAAATATTCAAATTATTTTTATTCTTCAGGATCTGCATCTGAGTGGAACGTCATACTAAAACCGGCTTGAAATTCTTTATTAGGTTCCAAATGATTCATGCCATATTTATGTTCTAATTGACCATCTGCATCATCTCTGTCAGCAATTCCCCACCATGGCTCAATACATACATAATCCGCTGTCTTAGGATATTGTGACCAAATACCAACAAATGGTGCATTTCTGGTCCAAACATTAATATGGAATTTACTCTTGTCAGTTCTAAGTGATACTTTATTATCGTGTCCATGTAATTCATAAATTAAAGCATCATTCTTAAATAATTCATCACTCAAAGAAATAAAACTATCAGTTGAAGCTAATGAGCGGTTATTCCAATCAAGGAATGCGTTCTTTAAAGGAATTTTCACACGAGCTACAGATGGATGCATATCGAAGAAGTAATCTTCCTTCTTTTCATCATCTTTTATTGGCAAGTCAAATCCTGGATGTCCGCCAACACCAAAGATCATAGTGTCATCAGATTTATTTAAAACGCTAAAGTTTTCTTCAAGTAAATTATTCATCAAATTATAATTTACTCTAAATTCAAATTTGAAAGGATAAACCTTATGGGTTTCTTCGTTATCTTTTAACAAGAATGTGATACTTTCTTGAGTATGATTTTCAACCTCAAACTTAGAATCTCTTGCAAAACCATGTTGTCCTAAATGGTAAGTCTTACCCTTATAAGTATATTCGTCATTCTTCAGTCTACCTACAATTGGGAAAAGAACCGGTGCATGTCTTCCCCAAACTTTAGGATCAGCTTGCCACATAAATTCTTCACCAGTATGAACACTTTTAACACTTTGAATCTCAGCACCTTGATCTGAGATTACAACTTTAATCATATTATTTTCAATAGTATAATCCATAACTTAATTTGTCCTTACTTAGCTTATTTAATAATATCAAAAATATAATGTAATCGCTTTGATTACTTATATTTTAACATTAATCATTAAACAAAACAGATGCTTTTAACAAAAAACAGCTGGATAATCAGCTGTTACTTAATTTATAAATTATAAAATGAACTTAGTTAAGTCCTTGTTCATGATAATGTCATGTAATTTTTCTTCAACGTATGCTTCAGTAATGGTAATTTCGCCCATTTCCATATCAGGACCTTCATAGAGAACATCTTCAAGTAATTTTTCAAGAATAGTAGAAAGACGTCTGGCACCAATATTGTCTGTCCCCTGGTTAACATCAAAGGCAATTTGAGCAATCTTATCAACTGCTTCTTGAGTAAAGATTAACTTAATACCATCAGCCTTCATTAAAGCAATATATTGCTTAAGCAATGAATTTTGTGGATCCTTTAAAATCTTGACAAAGTCTTCCTTAGTCAATGCATTAAGTTCTACTCTAATTGGAAAACGACCTTGCAATTCCGGAATCAAATCACTTGGCTTGCTTTCTGCAAAGGCACCAGCAGCAATAAATAAAATATGATCAGTTGAAACAGGACCATACTTAGTATTTACGGTTGAACCTTCAACGATTGGCAAAATATCTCTTTGTACACCTTCACGAGAAACTTCACCAGAATTACGCTTGTTACCAGCAATAATTTTGTCAATTTCATCGATAAAGATAATACCATTATTTTGGCTTCTCTCAATAGCGCGTTGATAAATAGTATCATAATCTACCATCTTACGTGATTCTTCTTGAATCAAGACTTCACGTGCGTCACGAACAGATAAAGTACGCTTAACCTTCTTCTTTGGCATAATGTCATTAAGCATGGAACCCATGTCCATTCCCATTTGTCCCATCATGTCACTCATTGGATTAGCTTTAGGAGCTTGTTCAACTTCAATGGTTACTTCACGATCTTCAAGCAAACCTTTATTTAGCTTTTCAGCAACATCCATCCGCTGATTTCTAACTTCATCAGTTACTTCTTCTTGATCGCCATTTTGATTATTTGGATTTGCACCGCCCATTAGCATAGACATCATGTCTTGCATTTGTTGCATTTGGTTTCCACGCTTTTCACGCTTAACACCAGGAGCAAGCAAACGAACCAATTGCTTGTTAGCTTCTTTAGTAGCTTGAGGCTTTACACGCGCAAATTGATCCTTTTCTTCCATACGTACAGCTTCGCCTACTAAATCACGGACCATTGATTCAACATCACGACCAACGTAACCTACTTCAGTAAATTTAGTAGCTTCTACCTTAACAAATGGTGCTTCTACAATTGAAGCTAAACGACGAGCAATTTCAGTTTTACCAACACCTGTAGGACCTGCCATTAGCAAGTTTTTAGGTGTAATTTCATGTTGCATTTGCTTAGACAATTGCATTCTACGATAACGGTTATAAAGAGCAATTGCAACTGACTTTTTAGCTTCATCTTGACCGATAATATATTCGTTTAAGATCTTAACTATTTCTTTTGGTGTTTTAATAGCCATACTTTACTCCTTAAATTTCATCGGTAACAATATGATCATCAGTAAAGACATCGATTCCTGAGGCAATTTTTACAGCTTCATGAGCGATTTCATCAGCTTGCATATCATTTGCATGACGTGTCATTGCAATAGCTGCTGCTTGTGCAAAGTTACCTCCTGAACCAATTGCCACAACGTTTTCATCTGGTTCAAGAACTTCACCATTACCTGAAATTAGTAACAAATCTTTATCATTAAATGCGATTAACATTGCGTTTAATTTTTGCAAAGTTGGATCCTTACGCCATGCTTGAGCCATTTCTACGGCTGCACGACGAAGATCACCACTATATGCTTCAAGCTTGCCTTCAAGCATATCTTGCAAGCTAACAGCGTCAGCAACACCACCGGCAAAACCAATAATTACACGATCATGGTAAATACGACGAATCTTACGTGCAGTTGCCTTAGCGATTACCTTTTCACCTAAAGTAACTTGTCCATCACCTGCAATTGCAGTTTTTCCATTAAATCTTACTGAACAAATTGTTGTCATATTAAACCTCAACTTTCTTTATTACGAGGGAAGTATTTTTCATAATCTGATTTTAAATGCGCCATTGTAACATGCGTATAAATCTGGGTAGCAGATAAACTACTGTGTCCTAATAGTTCTTGGACGCTGCGTAAATCCGCCCCATTATTAAGCATAGCGGTTGCAAAAGTATGACGCAACTCATGAGGGTGAACTTTTCCACTTATTCCAGCCTGATTAAAAGTTTTTTGCATCACATATTCAATTCCGCGTTTGCTCAAAGGCTTGCCTAAATTACTTAAAAAAACATGCTGTTCAGCATCATTTTTTAATAAATTAGGTCGTGCATCTTCAAGATACTTAACTAGCGATTTTTTTGTATGATCATCAAAAGCAACGTAACGATCTTTATTTCCTTTACCATGGACCAAAATCGTTTGTAAATTAAGATCTATTTGATGCAAGGTTAAATTGCTAACTTCACTTACACGCATCCCCGTAGCGTAAAACAGTTCAAATAATGCCAAATTACGCACTGTCAAAGGCTGATTACCTTTCAGTGAGTCAAATACCTGCTTCAGCTCGTTCTCGTAAAAAAATTCTGGTAATTTTTTCTCCCCACGTCTTAGGGCAATTCCCTGTGTGGGATCAATCTGGATAAATTTTCTTCGCGTCAAAAAGCGGAAAAATGAATGTAAACTCGACATTTGTCGCGCTTGACTGCTACGTGCTAATTTACGATCAGCTAAATTTTGTAAATAAATCTGAATATCACGTTCTTGCACATTCTTCCAGCCATCAAAGCCACCATTATTTTGCCAAAATTTTTTAGCTTCTAACAAGTCGGTTTGATAAGAAGAAATAGTTAAATCGCTATAATGTCGCTCATTTTGCAAATAAGAAATAAAATGAGTTAATTCATCTTGTTTTTCTGACATTAATCTAAAACTTCCGCTTTAAATTTATCTATGCTTTCGATACCACGTTCACTAATTTTTTCGTGACGTTCACGCTTTTTACGGATCTTCTTACCTTCCCAGGCAGGTAAAAGCGCAAAACTAGCATTCATTGGTTGAAAATGCTTGGCACTAGTAGTAGTAACATAATTTGCCATTGACCCTAATGCAGTGTCTTTAGGAAAGGCAATTGGCTCCTCACCTAAAGCTTCACGTGCAGCGTTAATTCCGGCTACTAAGCCACTTCCTGCACTTTCAACGTAGCCTTCAACACCTGTCATCTGTCCTGCAAAGAACAATCCAGGACGCTTCTTAGCTTCGTAACTAGCAGTCAACACGTCTGGAGAAGCCATATAAGTATTTCTGTGCATCTTGCCGTAACGAACAAAACGAGCATTTTCAAGTCCAGGAATCATAGAAAAGACCCTCTTTTGTTCACCATACTTCAAGTGAGTTTGGAAACCAACGATGTTATACATTGAAGCAGCAGCATTATCTTGACGAAGTTGGACTACTGCATATGGTGTTTCACCGGTATGAGGATCTTCCAGACCTACTGGTTTAAGCGGTCCGAACAACATCGTCTTAGCACCTCGAGCGGCCATAACTTCAATTGGCATACAACCTTCAAAAACATCATTCTTTTCAAAACCATGTAATTGAGCAGTTTCTGCTTTAATTAATTCACGAGTGAAGTTTTCATATTGTTCCTTGTTCATTGGACAATTTAAGTAAGCAGCTTCTCCGCGGTCGTAGCGTGATTTTTTATAAACAATATTCATATCAATTGAATCCGCAGCTACAATTGGAGCAGCGGCATCAAAGAAATGCAGACTATCTGTACCAGAAAACTTCTGAATTTGCTCAGCCAATGCGTCACTGGTTAAAGGACCAGTGGCAATAATAGTGATGCCTTCTGCCGGAATTTCAGTAATTTCTTCCTCATGAACTGTGACATTATCTAAGCCACGCAAAGTATCAGTTACGTATTTACTAAAACTGTCACGATCCACTGCTAATGCTCCACCAGCAGGAACTTGGGTCTTATCAGCGGCTTTCATAATCAATGAATCAAGATGACGCATTTCTTCTTTTAAAAGTCCTACTGCATTAGACAACTGATTAGAACGCATGGAGTTTGTGCAGACTAATTCCGCAAATTCGCCGGTTTCATGTGCAGGCGTCTCTTTTTGAGGACGCATTTCGTACAGGTCAACGTGAATTCCACGCTTAGCTAATTGCCAGGTTGCTTCACTTCCAGCAAGACCTGCTCCGATTACAGTTACATTTTTGGGCATTAAATCACCTTATTCTTAATCTTATTTATCTTCATTTTCTTGTGGTTCCTCACGGTAATCACCATTTGGACACAAGATAACTGGTCCTTTCTTCGAATGCTTTTCTACTAAGAAATGACCATCGTTAGGGCAGTTCCTGCCAATTGGTTTGTCCCATGATACAAAATCACATTCTGGATAACGTGAACAGCCATAGAATTTGCGATTTCTACGTGATTTCTTTTCTACCACTTCACCTTTACCACACTTAGGACAAACCACACCAATCTTCTTCACAATTGGTTTAGTATTACGACAATCTGGGAAACGTGAACATGCATAGAACTTGCCATAACGTCCCATCTTAATTACCATCGGTGCACCACAGATATCGCAGTTAAATCCAGCTGGTTCGTCTTTAATTTGTACCTTTTGAATTTCGCTATCTGCTTTGTTCAATTCCTTCTTAAATGGTTGGTAATATTCGTCAACTACACTTACCCATTGCTTTTTACCATCTTCGACTTCATCTAATTCATTCTCAAGATGAGCAGTATAGTCTACATTAGCAATGTCTGGGAAAAATTCTTCAACTAATGTATCAACAATTTCACCTAATTCAGTTGGAACAATTGAACGACCATCTAACTTGACGTAATAGCGACGTTGAATGGTATCAATTGTAGGTGCATAAGTTGATGGACGTCCAACACCATTTTCTTCTAGAGCGTGAACCAAGCTAGCTTCAGTATAACGAGCAGGGGGTAAAGTAAAGTGCTGCTTGTTATCTGACTTGGTCATTTTAACTTGATCGCCTTCTTGCAAGTCTGGCAATTCAACATTCTTTTCTTGCTGATTATCATAAACTTTAGTAAAACCAGCAAATTTCATTTTTGAACCAGTAGTTCTAAAAATTACGCCATTTTGCACAATATCTGCTCTAACAGTGTCATAAACAGCAGGAGTCATTTCACTAGCTAAGAAACGTGACCAGATTAGTTTATACAAACGGTATTGCTCTTTAGTTAAAACATCCTTTAATGATTCAGGAGTTCTATATACGCTAGTTGGACGAATTGCTTCGTGGGCATCTTGAGCATCTTCCTGATTCTTAAAATGTCTTTGACTCTTAGCAGCAAATTCTGCTCCATAATTTTCATGCAAGAACTTTGAAGCTTCTTGTTGAGCAACTGGAGAAGTTCGTTTAGAGTCAGTTCTCATATAGGTGATTAAACCGACAGTGCCCTGCTTGCCTAGACTAATTCCTTCATATAATTGCTGTGCAATGCTCATAGTTCTACGAGTTCTATAGCCTAAGCGTTTATTAGCTTCTTGTTGCATAGTTGAAGTAGTAAATGGTGCAGCAGGCTGTCTGCGACGTTGACGAGAAACAACTTTTTCAACAACAAAGTCTTTCTTCTTATCAATCTTTGCTAAAACTTCTTTAACTGCATCAATATTTGGCAATTCTGTCTTCTTGCCATCAACACCATAAAAAGCAGACTTAAACTTTTCTTTGTCTTTTGCAAACTCGGCATCAATTGTCCAGTATTCCTTAGGCTTGAAGTTCTTAATCTCTTTTTCACGATCAATAACTAGCTTCAAAGCAACAGATTGAACACGACCAGCACTCAAACCTTTTTTCACTTTAGCCCATAAAATTGGGGAAAGTGAGTAACCTACGATTCGGTCAAGAACACGACGAGCTTGTTGAGCATCAACAGTATCCATATCGATTGTTCGTGGATGCTTAAAACTTTCTTTAACCGCATCTTTGGTAACTTCGTTAAAAGTTACTCGGTTTTTGGCATTCTCATCTAAATTAAGAGCATGCGCAACGTGCCAAGCAATAGCTTCCCCTTCACGATCGGGGTCGGATGCCAAGTAGACTTCTTTAGCTTTTTTAGCTTCGCTTTTAAGTTCTTTAATTGTGTCACCTTTGCCACGAATGGAAATATACTTTGGCTTATAGTTATCTTCAAAGTCAATCCCCATTTGAGACTTAGGTAAATCACGAATATGGCCTTTTGAGGCAATAACGTGATAATTTCTACCCAAATATTTTTCAATAGTTTTAGCCTTTGCAGGAGATTCCACAATGACTAAAGTTTTTTTACGTTTTTTAGTTTTTGATTTACTTTTTGCTTTAGTAGGCATTAAATGCCTCCTTATTTAAATATTTTTTTTACTTTATACAGTCCAAAGATAAATAATACTTTGTTAATTGTCAAATCTTTTCGTTTTTGAATTTAAAATCAACAATTGGTGTAGCGCCCGCTTCAATCAACTGATTAGGACCTGCCGACAACTTACTAGTAATTGGACCAGGGACTGCATAAATATCTCTATTTTCTTGTAATCCTAAGCTCGCAGTAATTAGTGAACCAGACTTTTCTTTAGCCTCTGTAACAATGATACTTTCACTCAAACCAGCAAGAATCCTGTTACGCTCGGGAAATCTATAGGGCCTCGGCGGCGTATCTGGCAGGTATTCACTAATAATTAAACCATTATTTTTTATTTGCTCTTGCAAGGAATAATTTTCTGTAGGATAAGAATGGTTCAAGCCATTGCCAACTACGGCAATAGTACGACCTTCATTTTTTAAAGTGGCTTCATGTGCCAAGGCATCTACTCCCCTAGCTAAACCACTAGCAATTACTTTATTTTGATCAAGCAAATTTGGAACTAATCGATTAATTACATCCCTACTGTAGCGTGTCGGATAACGCGAACCAACAATCGTTACGATATCCTTCTTTAATAAAGACAAATTTCCCTGTGCAAATAAAATTAAAGGCGGACGATAAATCTGCCGGAGTTTTTCAGGATACTCTTCATCAAAGAAACTAATTACAATACATTGCCGCTCAATTTGGCTAGTCAGTTTGGCTAATTTATCATCATTAAAAGCCAATTGACATGCATTTATCAATTTTTCTGATAAATCCATCTCGTTTAAATCATCAATTTCAATTTCTAATCCCGGCTTCATTTGATTGGTAATCGTTAATAATTTTACGTAGCCGACACCCTTTTGCAATTTTAGTCTTAATAAAAATTCTTTCTTTTTCATAAAAAGCCTCCACTATTTATTACGCAAAAAAAGAGGCTTTTTTCTTTTAAAATCGAATTTTATTTAAAAAAATCACTTACAGGAGCAAAAGTCTTACGGTGAATCGGAGTTGGACCATATTTCTTTAACGCTTCAACATGTTCCTTAGTGCCATAACCCGCATTTCTAGGAAAACCATATTGTGGATAAATTTTATCATAATCATCCATCAATTTATCCCGAAATACCTTAGCAACAATAGACGCAGCTGCAATAGAATTGGATTTAGCATCCCCCTTGATCAACTCAATTTGGGGTATATCTATTGGTACATTCATAGCATCAACCAAGAGTGCATCAGGTTTTACATCAAGAGCTTTTACTGCTTGAGCCATCGCCTGACGGTCTGCTTCATAGATATTAATCTGATCAATTACAGCGGCACTTTTGACGCCAATTCCGACGCTGACAGCTTCTGACAAAATCTTAGGATAAAGTTGCAGTCTTTTTTCAGGGCTTAATTTTTTAGAATCATTCACTTCTAATAAATCAAAATTATGATCAATAATCACAGCAGCTGTGACTACTGGCCCAGCCAAAGGTCCACGACCAACTTCATCAACGCCAGCGACTAATTCTCCTTTTTGCCAAAATTGTTTTTCATATGAAAAGCGTTCTAAAAAAGCTTCTTTCTTTGCTAATAACTTAGCTTGCTTTTTTCGATAACTAACTATTAATTTCTGTACGCCCACCCGAGGATCTTTTTCTAATTCCGCTAATTGAGCCTCAGTTACATCATTTGATGATAATAATTCTTTTACTTCTTTAATCGTCATTGCTTGGCCTATCTAACGTAATTCTTCCAATTGCGCCCTTACGTAATCGCTGCAACATAAATAGTGAAAATCTATCATAATCATCACGCATACCATATTTTTCAGTCATTGCTAAAAGAATATCCGGATCTGACAAATTCTCAATATCTGCACTATTTAACTTAGAAAACTTAGTCAAATCTTTCAAATAGTGCTGGCGTAAATTCTCAAGTACATATAAAGCCACATCATCAGCATGAAATACGCTATCCTTAATTGCACCAAAGGCAGCCAACTTATAACCAACTTCTTGGTCTGAAAACTTAGGCCATAAGATACCCGGTGTATCCAAAACTTGAATATTACTACTGGTCTTTAGCCATCTTTGGCCTTTCGTAACGCCTGGCTTATTACCTACTTCAGCCACATTGCGTCCTACTAAGCGATTAATGATGGTCGATTTGCCGCAGTTAGGAATACCTGCAAGAGCTATTCTAATCGTAGGATTTGAGGCACCTCTAGCTTCCAGTTTTTTAGTCTTTTCTGCAGCAGCTTTTTTAACCATTGAGATTAACTTTTGCATATTGGTATTATGCAGTGAATCAATAGCCAAGACATATTTACCTGGTCCACTTAATTTAGTGGCCCACTTTTTAGTTAAAGCAGGATCAGCTAAATCTGCTTTATTCAAAATAATAATATGAGGCTTATTGCCTACTAATTCTTCTATCATTGGATTTCTTGATGATTCGGGAATTCTAGCATCAAGAACTTCAACTAAAACATCGATCAAGCCTAATTTGTCTTCGAGCTGATTTCGAGCCTTATTCATGTGACCTGGATACCATTGAATTGTTGCCATATTATCTCTTCTTTCTTTAATATTATTCTTCTTCATCACCTAAGAAAATTACTTCCGCAATCAAAATTTCTCGATATAATACCAAAAAGCCATGCCGATACTCTTGTTCTTGCTGTGCAATTTTTCCTAAATAATTACGTTCTTGTCTAAAAGCATAGCGATAAACTTCCGCTCTAAATTCTTTTTGATCATCTGTTAATTCTTTTTGTTTAACAGTATATTTAACTTCTCTAATAAAATCCTTAATAGAAGTTTGATTCATTTGTGTTCGCAAATCGAACTCTAGCTGCTTGCGAATCTTTTTAGGCAAATAAACCTGATTCATCTGCTTTAGTGCATAATGAACCATCGCCTTGCGTACACGATTTACTTCTTTCCTT
Organism: Lactobacillus sp. UMNPBX4; assembly: GCF_002554115.1. Classification (NCBI taxonomy): domain Bacteria; kingdom Bacillati; phylum Bacillota; class Bacilli; order Lactobacillales; family Lactobacillaceae; genus Lactobacillus; species Lactobacillus sp. UMNPBX4. Next base: position 51,341 of record NZ_PCZF01000002.1, on the reverse strand, counting down.
TGATCTAAATCAGGCTTGTCTTTTTCCAAAATAAATCTAAACACAACTGTAGGAACTATTAAACTTAATAAAATCAATACAATTTCACTAACTAAAATCAAATGAAAATCAGCAATATTAACGCTCATTTCACTTAAAGTATAAGCCAAGGCAAAAGTCACTGCACCATGAATTCCACCTAAACTAAAGATTAATGCGTCCTTTGAACTGACTTTTCCTTTAATTGATGGTGAAAATCGACAATAGAAAAAGCGCACTGCCAAATTCGCAACATATAAAATTATACCAATTAAAATTGCCTCAATCGTCTGTTGATTGAAAACATCATCGCGCATTGATCGAATAATAATAATTCCTAAAAGCAAAAAGACAGCACCATTTAAAATATCAATTATTAATTGTGAAAATTGGTGATTACTGTAAAAAATCGATGCATTCGTTAAACGACTACGCTCAGATTCTACGTTGTGAAGTAAACCCGCAGCTACCACAGCTATGATCCCTGAAACATGAATTTCTTCAGCTACAAAATAAATAATAAAAGGTGTCAAAAAGAATAAAACTTCCATGGGCATCTTTACATCAGATACCAAATGGTATTTTGATCTGAAGCTCTTTTGCCTCAAAAAGACTAGAATAGCCGCGATTAAAATTCCTAGCACAATTCCACCACCAGCAGAATAAAGGAAGTCAATAATCGCTTCACCAACATGAAGCTGCTTATGAATATACCAATCTACTGCCATATTGAGCAGTATAATACCGGACGCATCATTAAATAAAGATTCATCTTTAAGATAAAAACTAATTTTTTTAGGCAGCTTTAGCCCGTGAATGACTGATTCAGTTGCCGTTGCATCTGTTGGTGTAGAAACAGCTGCCAAAATAAATGATAGTGGCAGAGAAAGTCCTATAGCATAAACTCCCAATCCTGCTACAACTGTTGCTAACACGATCATTACTACCGTTAAGCCAACGATTGCACGCCAGCTACGTAAAATACTATATAGCCGAGTTCTTTGGCCCTCAAAAAATAAGAGCGGTGCGACAATCAAGCCCAAAAAGACTTCTGAATTAAAATTTTCAATTAAAAGATTGGTCTGCGGCACTAACGCAATTGCCATCCCAATAACTAGGGCAATATAATTAACTGATATTTTTTGTAAAAATCGTTGCTGGATCATCGTTGCCATGGCAACAGCAAAGACGAGCACTCCAATAAAAATCATTACTTCCATTTTATTTCTCATCCAATGAAAAAGCCCAGGCAACAGAGGCTTGGGCTTAATACATCATTTTGTCTTCGTACATTCTATATGCACGATCAAAAATAGACATACTTGGTAAATAACTAGCATTAAGTTCTAAATAATCTGACAATTTTTCATAATCTTGTTCCTGCTTAGGAAAAGTCAGATCATGCTGTGCGTTATTCGCAAATTGTGCTATTTCATCTGAAGAATCCGCATCACGCTGCGTCATCAAATAACGATAAAAACTTTCTCGATAAGCCATTTTTACTCCGTATAAAACATAACTGCGTAGGCACCATGACCTGCATGAGTAATAATAATTGGACTAGTTTCTCGAATCAAAATATCTAAATTAGGATTTACTTCCTTAAAACGAGCAGCTAATTTTTCCATATCATCTAGTGTATCAACATATGAAATACCTACTTGCTTAACCTGATCACCCAATTCCTTCAATTGGTCAACCAACATATCATTAAACTTTTCGGTGAATTTCTTGCCCCGTCCCTTTTTAGGTACTAAGACTTTCCCATTCTTCATTTGCAAGAAGATTCTAATATTTAACATGCTGACTACACGACTAGCCAATTTTCCAAGTCGGCCGCCTTTTACAATATTGGTTAAATCAGGAATCATCATTTCCAAATACATATTGTCTTCCATTTTCTTCAGATGATCCAAGATTTCATCAATAGACTTGCCTGCTTGAGCATCTTTAGCTGCAGCAAGGACTTCATAGCCTTCGCTTCGATCTGTATAACCAGAATCATGGCATACGACCTTAGCATCAGGAACCATTTGAGCTGCTTGCTTAGCGGCATCGATTGTTCCACTAAGAGACTTAGCCAAAAAGATTCCTAACACTTCACTGCCATCAGCAGTCAACTTTTTAATTGTTTCTACAAAGCGACCAATTGGAGGCTGACTGGTCTTAGGCACATCACTGCCTTCATCCATTCTTTCAATAAAGTCGCGTCTAGTAATATCTACACCGTCAACATATGTCTTACCATCAATAGTTACTGACAAAGGTACAACAGTAATATCATATTTTTTTATTTCTTCTTCAGTTAATTGAACTGAGGAATCTGTCATAATTTTAATTTTTGACAATGTATTCGACCCCTATTCTAAGATGCTCACTTTAATTTTTATGATAAAATATGAGCAAGTAACATATAGTTAGTATATCAAAAATTTTCCAGAAGAAAAAAGGAATGATTGGATTGTTGGATTGTTGCATCACAAAAATGAAAAAACTTTGGCAGGAGCCAAAATTAAGATCGGAAAGATACTATTTACTTGATAACATTTTTAGTGCTATTACACATGGCATCGGCTTTGGTCTAGCTGTTGCAGGCTTAGTAGTTTTAATTGTTAAAGCTGCACATACTGGCAGTCCCATGCGCATAGTAACTTTTACTATTTATGGTTCATGCCTAGTCTTGTTATATTTGTTTTCAACTTTATATCATAGTTTAGTTTTTACGCGAGCTAAAAATGTCTTCCAGATTTTCGACCATTCTTCAATTTTTCTCTTGATTGCAGGTTCATATACCCCATACTCTTTAGTTGCAATTGGCGGTGCATGGGGTTGGACATTATTTGGCTTGATCTGGGGATTAACGATCTTTGGGATCATCTATTATATTTTCAACCGGGGAAAGCATGTAATTCTCGACACCGTACTTTACGTTGCTATGGGCTGGTTAGTAATTTTATCCGGTTCATACTTGTATGTGCGTCTTAGCCCAACAGGCTTTTGGCTATTAGTCAGTGGTGGTATTGCTTATACGGTCGGAGCGATTTTATTCAGTATGCGTAATGTGCCATTTATCCATACGGTTTGGCATTTATTCGTCATGTTAGGTTCAATTTTAATGTATTTTTCCGTTTTACTTTACGTTTAAAAAGGATGTATCAATTCTGATACATCTTTTTTAGTTAATCTAAATTTTCTAAATACTTTTCTATTGCATCTGGACTATTCTCTAATCTGCTTGAAACTACTAATTCTCTAATTTGATTAAGAGTATGTCCTAATTGAGCACCAGGACGCATCCCATGCTTAATTAAAAAGCGTCCATCTATTGCAAGCTCAGCTGGCTTTTTAATCGGCAAAGCCATATAACGATCAACCAACGCTTCCGAAGCAACAGGCTGTCCCAAAATATGAGCCACATCGATAGTATTAATTATTGTCCTTTCACCTGCTTGGAATAATTCATAATCATTCGGAGTATAATCAGAAATAAGGTCAAAGAATTTAATAATACGTCCTACCTGTTCAGTCATAGCATTAGAATTTTTCCAATCTCGCATAAATCGACTGATTTCTTCATTAGGAAGCTTAAGTAGAATAATAATCAATGACCACAAACTTGTTTCAAGAGTTGGACTAAACTGCAAACGTGGATAAATTTGCAGTAATTCTTTTTTTCCTGCAAAGTCAGGAACATCTTCACTTAATTGCGTATCAAGGAAAATCTGAAAAGCTTGTCTTGAATGAGGACCCAATCCCATCTTTACAAATTCATCCCGAATTCGTTCTACCGAAATTTTCTTTAAAAGTTCATGATTATCCTTAATTGCTTGTCCAGTCTTTTCTTCCAAATTGAATTTTAATTGACTGGTAAAACGAACTGCCCGCATCATTCTTAATGCATCTTCATGAAATCTCTTTTCAGGATCACCAACCGCACGAATAATATGATTTTTTAAATCTTCTATACCATTAAACAGGTCAACAATTTGCCCATGAAGATCCATTGCTAGTGCGTTAATTGTAAAATCTCTGCGCTTTAAATCTTCATCAAGGTTTTGTACAAATGTAACATGATCTGGTCTTCTAAAATCTTGATAACCAGATTCAGTTCTAAAAGTGGTAATTTCATAGCTTTCACCGCCATACAAAACGGTTACCGTACCATGCTTAATTCCTGTATCAATCGACTTTTCAAAAAGCTCTTTAACTTCTTCAGGATAGGCACTAGTAGTAATATCTACATCATGAACATGTCTATCAAGTAAAAGGTCTCTCACTGAACCACCGACAAAATATGCTTCAAAGCCGGCATCTTCTAAAATCTGTAAAACCGGCATTGCTTTAATAAATACTTCTGGTAATTTATCTACTTTAATCATTAGCAAAATCTCAATTCTTAATTTCTTTATTTATAACTTTTCACTTTTAGTTTGTTAAAATGAAGGGAAAGACATAAAGGAGGTAATCATTATGCTTAAAATCAATAAATCTACCGCGATTGATATCTTTATGATTGCATTAGGATGTGCCATCTATGGACTAAGCTTGGAAATCATTTCAGTTCCCAATGAATTAGCCGACGGTGGAATAAGTGGTATTTCACTTATCTTACGCCATTTTTGGAATATTAATATGGGACTTTCCACCCTAGTACTTAATATCCCATTAATCATATTAGGTTATCGTTTTATGGGCAAACGCTTATTAACCTATACAATCTGGGGAACGCTCTGCCTTTCCTTTTTTCTTTGGTTTTGGCGTTCAGTACCTATTATAAAACAATTAGATTTAGAACACGACCTCTTCCTTTCTGCAATTTCAGCAGGTGTACTCTCAGGTATAGGTTTAGGGCTGGTTTTCAGATATAACGGTACCTCTGGCGGGACTGATATTATTGCTCGAATTTGTCAAATCAAATTTGGCATTTCATCTGGCAAAATGCTGCTATTCTGTGATGCTGTAGTTTTATTTGCATCCCTGTCCTATCTAGATCTCAAGCATATGATGTATACTTTGCTTGCTTCTTTTGTCTTATCACGCGTAATGGATACTGTACAACAAGGTGCTTATAGTGCACGTGGTTTATTAATTATTTCTAATAAGTATGAACAAATTGGTAAAATGATTGATTTAAAACTTGATCGTGGTTTTACTTACTTTAAAGCTCTAGGTGGTTATAAACAAGATGATAAACGAGTAATCTACGTAGTCGTGTCTCCTAGAGAAATAGCGACTATTAAACAACTAATTAGGCAGGAAGATCCTAATGCATTTGTGTCAATTATTGAAGTTCACGAAGCGTTAGGTGAAGGATTTACATATAAGCAAAAACGGCATCACTTATTAATCCGTAAATAAAAAGCGTCCGAGAAAAGCAATTTTCTCAGACGTTTATTTTTTACAAATTATTGTACAAATCTTGCATTTCCATATCTTCGGGTACTAATTCAAGATATTTTTGCAATAACTGTTTAGTAATATCAGGATTGTTTTGAACACTAAAGAACATAATCATTTGATGCAAGAAATCTGGATTCTCTTTAAAATCTGGATAAGCCAATAAAAATTCACTTTGTGCTTTTTCTGTATCATCTAGACGTTCATATGACAAAGCCATATTCCAGTGAGCTTGAGCATCAATGTTCTCATTATCAAAGTCTTTGAATAAGGCAATATTTTGCTTATTCTGGTGTCGATGCAAATATAGGTTAGATAGTTGCATCCGTAATTCACTGTTGTCAGGCGCCTGTTTAAGCCCCTTCTCGAGCAAATCTGCCGCAGTGTCCAACTGATTCAAATTTGCGGCTGCACGCGCCCCCATTGAATAAAGAGTTTCATCTAATTCATTATAGGCTAATCCTGCTTGTACGCTGCGCAATACTTGCTCGTTATCATGCTTATGTTCATAAGCTTGAGCAAGTAAAGGATAAGCATTGACATAATCAGGACTTTGATCTATTACTTCGTCTAATAGCTTAATAGCCTTATCATCATCACCAACAGCTAGCATTACTAGCCCAGCTTCATACTTGCTATCAATATCTAGCAGGCTACTGCTGTGCTCTCTAATAATTTTTGCGGCTGCTTCGTAATTGCCTAATTTTGCGTTAGTAGCAATTAATCTTTGATTTAGGTTAACTTCACCAAAAGTTTTCTGGCGCTGAATTAAATCTTGGTATAAAGATAAGGCTTGTTCATAGTTTCCACTTAAATAGTCAAGTTCAGCTAATCCAAATTTAATTGCATCCTCTTCTGGAGCAAGTTTAAGAGCTTGAAGCAATTTATCTTTAGCTGTCTCAATTAAGCCGCTTGTTTGGTAGTAATCTGCTTGTACAAGTAAACTATCCAGATAGGCTGAAGACTCTTTAGAAACGCCATACAGAAGCGAGAGACCATCATCTTCATCTCCATCATTAAGCATAATTTCTGCCAAATAGACTTTAAATAAGTCTTCCTGAGGAAATTTTGCAATTAAAGCGCGATAAACTTCTTTAGCTAAATCTGTAAATCCTAAATCGGTCAGATTTTCCGCTAAAGAAGATAAAATTTCAGGGTCATCTTTATCTAATGCTTCTTTTAAAAGATTTTTGCTTTGTGAAAAATCATGGTTTTGAATTGAATCAAGTAATTGTTCTGAATAACTCATTATTTTGCCTCCAGTCAGACTTTAATTGTACTAAAAAAAGACGCTGGAACAAAGTCCAACGTCTTTTTAAACTAAGGTTAAGTATCTTACTTAACAGCTTCTTTAAGAGCCTTACCTGGCTTAAATGCAGGTACTTCACTAGCTGGGATTTCGATTTCATCACCAGTTTGTGGGTTACGACCCTTACGTGCTGCACGGTGACGTACTTCAAAAGTACCAAAACCGATTAATTGTACCTTTTCACCCTTAGCAAGGTTGTCTTGAATTGAGCCAAAGATAGCATCAACAGCAGCAGCAACTTCCTTCTTGGTTAACTTAGTCTTTGAAGCAACTTCAGAAACTAATTCAGCTTTATTTGCCATAAATATTTCACCTCCTGAATTTGAACCCGAAGTTCAAAGTTTTTTCTTTGTTTTGAAAAAACAAGGAATAATGATCTAGATCTAGACTAATCATTGTTTCCTAGAAACCAAAATATCACAAAACCCCTGTTACAACAAGGATTTTTACAAAATATTGGTGTTTTTTTCATTATTTTCTCTTACGTGGAAGAATTTTGATCGGAGTTCCAGCAAAATCAAAGTTTTGTCGCAATTGATTAATCAAAAATCGTTCGTAAGAAAAGTGCATTAATTCTGGATCATTGACAAAAACAACAAAAGTTGGTGGATTGGTACTTACCTGTGTCATATAGTAAACGCGCAATCTCTTTCCCTTAACCATTGGTGTTGGAACTAACTTACTTGCTTCAAGCAATAAATCATTCAACACGCTTGATTGAATACGTTGATTTTGATTGTCATAAACTTCTTTAACCATTGATGGAATTTGATCAAGACGTTGACCAGTTTTAGCTGAAACAAACAAAATTGGAGCATAATCCAAATATTGAAATTCAGCTCTAATCTCGCGTTCAAATTCTTTAGCACTAGTACTATTTTTCTTTGGTAAATCCCACTTGTTTACAACAATGATAATTCCGCGCCCTGCTTCATGGGCATATCCGGCCACGTGCTTGTCTTGTTCTCTAATGCCTGTACTTGCATCAAGAACAAGTAAAACCACGTCTGAGCGTTCAATAGCAGCCATAGCTCGCAAGACAGAGTACTTCTCGGTTTTTTCGTAGACTTTTCCACGTCTTCTAATACCAGCAGTATCTACAACTTTAAATTTAATTCCGTCTTTAGTAAATGGCGTATCAACTGCATCACGAGTAGTACCTTCTTCATTTGCAACAATTACTCGATCTTCACCCAATAATTTATTAACAATTGAAGATTTACCTACATTTGGTCGTCCAATTACGCTAAATGAAATGACGTCATCAGCTTCGCTATCTTTTTCTGCTGGAAAATCATTAACTATTTCATCTAGCAAATCACCGATTCCCGTACCATGACTACTAGAGACAGGAATTGGATCACCTAATCCTAAACTATAAAAATCATAAATATCATTTCTTTGCTCAGGATTATCTGCCTTATTAACCGCTAAAATTACCGGTTTTTTAGTGCGATAAAGAAGATGTGCAATTCTTTCATCAAGATCAGTCACATGATTTACTACATTAGTTAACATCACGATGACATCTGCTTCTTCAATTGCAATCTCAGCCTGTGCACGGATCTCTTCTTCGATTTTTCCGCCTTCCCAGGTAATACCACCTGTATCGATCAAATCAAATTTATGGCCCATCCATTCAGCTTGAGCATAATTACGATCACGAGTAACACCGGGTTTATCTTCTACGATTGCTAAGCGTTGATTGATTATTCTATTAAAAAGTGTAGATTTACCTACATTTGGTTGTCCAACGATTGCAACAACTGGTAAAGCCATATGCCCCTCCTTTAAAAATATAAAAATAAAAAAGCCGACACAGAGTCGGCTTTTTTAACAGAAATGACTACTTACGGTCCTTTAATTGGTCACCAATGATATCACCTAATGCAAAGCCGTTATCGTTGTCACCCATGTACTTCTTGTTAACTGAGTTTTCGTTACGTGAACGATGTGGACGAGAACTGTGGTTATCTGATGAAGAAGCGTTTGAGTCAGCAGCCTTGATTGAAAGTGAAATTCTTCTGTCACTTGGGTCAATGTTCAAAACCTTAACCTTAACAGTTTGACCAACCTTCAAAACATCGCTTGGCTTGTCAACGTGCTTGTTTGAAATTTCTGAAACGTGTACTAAACCTTGAATACCGTCAGTAACTTCAACAAATGCACCAAAGTTAGTTAATGACTTAACTTCGCCTTCAAAAATATCGCCTTCGTTTAAGTCAGCTGTAGCTTGTTCAAATGGTGAAGGTTCAGTTTGCTTAATAGACAGGGAAATACGATGTCTGTCATTGTCAATACCAATGACCTTAACCTTAACATCTTGACCAGCCTTCAAAACATCACTTGGCTTATCAACATGCTTGTAAGAAATTTCTGAAATGTGAACTAAACCGTCAACACCACCGACATCGATAAATGCACCGAAGTTAGTTAAGCGTGAAACCTTACCTTCGATAACGTCACCAACAACTAATTGTGATGCAACCTTATCAAATGCTTCTTCACGTTCTTCTTCAACTAAATCCTTGTGTGAAAGAATCAAACGGTTCTTGTTAGGATCAATTTCAGTAATCTTAAGCTTCATAGTCTTACCAATGTATGGCTTAAGATCTGAAACGTAACGGTTTGAAATTAATGAAGCTGGCAAGAAACCACGTGTACCAACATCTACAAGTAAACCACCACGAACTGATGAAGTTACAGTACCTTCGATAGCATTTCCTTCTTCGAAGTCCTTTTGTAACTTGTCGTAAGCTTCTCTTTCCTTCAAGCGGGTAACTGAGAAGAAGAATTCACCATTTTCCTTATCGCCACCGGCTCTTCTTAATACCAAGGCCTTGAACTTGTCGCCAGGCTTAACTAAATCATGTAAGTCTGCGTTACGATCTGAAGTGTATTCACGACGAGTAATAACGCCTTCAACACCAGCGTTTACAACGCCAACATCGATTTGGCCGTCTTCAACGTCTAATACTTCGACATCGACAATATCTCCGACCTCAACTCCTTGCATTTGCTTTAATGCGTCTAAAAATTGATTACTGTTTTCTGACATATGTACCTCCCAATATCATGTCCCATTTTAAAGGAAAGTTTGATATTTTTCTACTATTTTGTGCTGTTTTTTTAAAAATTTTTTTGACTTTTTTCGATTTCGGCTAAAATTGCGTCTACAACCTGCTCAATTGACATATTTGTAGTATCAATTTCAATTGCATCATCTGCCTTTTTTAATGGTGAAATCTTGCGGTGTGAGTCTTTATAGTCCCTTGCTGCAATATCTTGTTCGATTTCATCCACTGTCTGATTAGATTCAATGCCGCGCTCTTTAAAATCTAAAAGTCGACGCTCAGCACGAGATCTAGCAGAAGCCACTAAGAAGATCTTTACTTCCGCATCTGGTAAAACGGTCGTACCGATATCACGACCATCCATGATTACATCAGTTTTACCTGCCATTTGACGTTGTAAACTAACCATTTTTTCTCGTACTTTAGGCAAGGCAGAAACTTGTGACACATTAGCAGAAATTTCTGGTGTTCTAATTTCTTTAGAAACATCTTTTCCTGCTACATACACCTTTTGCTCACCATGTTCAGATTTCAATTCAATTCCATCTTCATCAATAGCTTGCAAAATTCCTGCTTCATCCCCGTAATCTAGCTTATGATTACGAGCAATAACTGTACATGCACGATACATTGCACCAGTGTCTATATAAACGTAAGACAGCTTTTTAGCAATGATTTTAGCAACCGTGCTTTTACCTGCTGATGCAGGTCCATCTACTGCTACTTGCATTTTAATAAAAAAGAGATCTTACTGCTCGACCTCTTTTACCCTTTCTGAAAGATTATCTCAATTTAAGTGTTTGGCCAACATTGACGTTTGAAGAATCTTTAAGATTATTTAATCTGGCTAATTGATCAACAGTCATGCCATATTTTTCTGCAATATTAGTTAAAGTATCACCATCTTTAACTAAATAAGTCTTAGGTTCAGTCTTTTGAGATGAACTTGAACTAGTCTCAACAGAATTCTTCTTAGCTGAAGATGAAGTCTTTTTAGCTTTACTTGATGATTTAATTGCCTTAGATGACTTTTTAGAAGAAACCTTCTTAACTGTTTGAACTTCTTCAGCTTTTTCAGAATGGCCTGATGACAAACGATGAACAACTGGGATTAATGCAATTAATATAACAACTAAAATCACAATAACTGCAATCCATCTAGCAGATCCACTGGGCTGCTTATCCTGTGAACTTCGCTTTTCAGTTGGCCGTTCATAGTGTTGATATGGCCCTGTTGATTTTTTATCCATCTGTAAATTCCTCCATTCACTTAACGGATTAATTCTAGCATACTTTAATAGTCTTTGAATATGAAAAATCCCATCAACTTAAAAAGTTAATGGGATTTTACTTTAATTCAAATTAAATCTTTTTCGTACAAATGGCTTAATCGTCTTAATAGTTGCCTCAAAAAGCAAATATACAACGACACTGTTAATTACACCTTTTAATAAATTAAATGGCACTATAATCGTAAAAATATAAGCTTGCATAGATGGTAAATGTAATAACTGACCTAGATATACCTTTTCAGTGAAGTGATACAAAGCACCATAACTATTAATCGCAGGTAAATTAGGAACCGCAGTTACTGCATATACTGGAGTCAAAATAAATGCGTTAGTTAAAGACATCACACAGGTCATTGCCAGAATACCAATAATTAATCCACACATTGGTTTAACTATTCCCATCTTAGTTTTTCTATTCTCAACCGTAACATTCTTACTAAAGAAATAAAATGGCAAAGAGAAAGACATCGAAGCAAGAAAAGCTGCAATTTCACCTACTACACTTGGTAAAGCAAAACCAGCAAAAATCAAGCTTAACACCATTCTAATTAATGCAATAATTACACCTGGAACAGCTCCAAAGATAAACATTCCAACTGTAATAATTACATCTGAAAAATCAAACTTTAAAAAGCCTACGCCAGGGATAATTGGAAACTCAAATTTCATTACCACAAAGGCAATACACCCAATTAACGCATACGCAATAATATTAGCTAATCCTGTAGCATTTGCTCTAGATTTACTCATGACTTACTTTCCTTCCTACAAAAAAGGTCTATTGCTCCAGCAACAGACCTTTATAAAGTAAAGTAAGATTTACTTTATTGATCTGTCTTCTTCCATCTAGACTTTAACTATCGGTATCAAAAGATTCAGCCACTTGCGTGGGTCGCGGACTCTAACCGCCGGTCGGGATTTTCACCCTGCCCTGAAGACAATAACCTATATATTTAATTTCTAAGTATAAGTTAATCTAATCTCATTAATTTGTCAACTTCGCGCTTTGACAATTCGCGATATTGTCCAGAAGTAAGAGAATCTAAGGTTAAAAATGCATATTTTTCACGGGATAATTTTTCAACTAAATGTCCTACAGCCTTAAACATACGCTTAACTTGATGATAATGTCCCTCGTGGATAGTCAATTGAACAATTTGAGTATCTTTACGCTTATCTGTTTTAAGAATCTTTACCTTTGCTGGAGCAGCCTTAAAACGATCCAATTTAACCCCTGTAGTTAATGTTTTAATCTCATCAGGAGTTAAAATCCCCTTGATTTTAGCAACATAAACTTTAGATACTTCATTTCTAGGGTGCATTAATAAATTAGCTAACTTACCATCGTTAGTCACTAAAAGCAAACCTGAAGTATCATAATCAAGACGGCCAACTGGATATAAACGATATGGCACATCTTCAAAATAATCAACAACCGTTTTTCTACCCTTATCATCATCTGCAGTAGAAACAACACCACGTGGCTTATAGAAAAGATATGTATGCAAGCTTTCTCTTTCAATTGGTTCATCATCAACCGTAATATTACTGAAAGTTTCAACCTTGGTTCCTAGCTTAGTAACTACCTTACCATCCACTTTCACGCGGCCAGCTACAATCATTTTTTCTGCTTTTCTTCTGGAAGCAATTCCTGCTTCTGCTATTACTTTTTGCAGTCTCTCTACCATTATCTTTCCTCTTTCTGCATTTGCTTATCTGCGGTTCCTTTTGCCTCAAACAAATCTATTTCACCATTACTATCATTATCCGCAAAATCTTCTATTAAAGGCAAATCTGCTAAACTATGATAATTAAAATACTGTAAGAAATAATCCGTAGTTACATACAATTTAGGATGTCCAGGAGCATCTTTTTTGCCATCGGCTTTAATCAAACCGCGCCAAACTAATGTCTGCAATGCTCCAGATGAATTAACCCCACGAATATCATCAATTTCTACCCTAGTAATAGGCTGACGATATGCAACAATTGCCAAAATTTCTAGAGCTGATTGACTTAAGTTTTTTGTTAAATCTTTTTGAAAATATTTTTCAATAATCTTGGCTGTTTGCGGACTAGTAGTCAACTTGTATGTATGAGCAATATGAATTAATTGCAAGCCAGAATCTGAATTCTTCGTTAGCTTTCGTTGCAAATTCTCGGCAACCTTATCTAAAGTTTCACCATCAATCTCTAGCATTTCAATTAAATTTTGCTCTTCTAATCCATTATCACCAGCCGCATATAAAAGTGCTTCTAAATTTGCCTCTTTACTTGCCATTTACATCAATTCTTTCTAAATTTAAATCACCAAATTCTCTTGCTTGTAAAATTCGAATTTCGTGTTTTTTGCTCAATTCAAGCATTGCTAAAAACAAACCAATCACATCAGAAATACTATGCATTTGATCAGTACAACTAAAAAAGCTGACTTGTCGTTTTTTTGCCAAACGCTGATCCAAATAATCAATCATTTCGTTAATTGGAGTCTCAGCCACTTTAATTGAAGCAGTATCCGGTTGACGCATCTTTAATCTGCGGAGAACCATGGAAAAAGTTGTTGCCAGTTCATTTGAAGTAATTTGTCCTTTAGGCAATGGTTGAACCTTAACAGAAGTTGAAACACTTGCTTCCTTTGACACAACAATTGGTACTTCTTCATTTCTTTCTTTAAAATATGCAGAAATCTTTTTAAAAATTGAATATTGTACTAATTGCTGTACTAATTCATCCCGAGGATCATCTTCAGCTTCCACCTCATCTACAAAATCATTTTGTGGCAATAAATATTGTGACTTTATTCTAAGCAAAGTTGAAGACATCACAAAATATTCCCCAGCAATTTGTAAATTCAGACTTTGCATTTGCCTCAAGTACTCTAAATATTGACTAGTAATTTGAGCAATGGGAATATCATAAATATCTATTTTTTGCGATTGAATTAAATGGAGCAATAAATCTAATGGCCCCTCAAAATTAGGTAACTCTAACGTTAAATTACTTTTATTCATTATCTTCTTCGACAGTTTTTAATAAATTGGTATATTCAGGTACAGCGGTAACTCTTTTATCAGGGTATTCATTTTTTAACTCACTGACAATTTCTTTTTCATAACTAATTTCACGAAAACCGGGAGCTAAAGAAAGATATCTGATCACAACAAACTGCTTAGTTACTTGTGTACCCAACACTCCTACAATATTATTCTGTTTATTACGGTACAAATAAAGCAGAAAATCATTATCTTCTTGATTAAGTCCTACTTCTTCTTTTAGATTTTCAATATTTTTAAAATCAGGCAAATATGAGAGTAATCCCATTGCCGTTTTTTCATAGTCTTTTTTATATTGTATTAGCATTATTAATCACCTAAAGACGAGGATGTGTCTTTTGATATACTTGTAAAATATGTTTTTGAGATAGATTAGTGTAAATTTGGGTAGTACTAATATCTGAGTGTCCCAAAATCTCTTGCACTACCCGTAAATCTGCCCCATTTTCAAGTAAGTGCGTTGCAAACGTATGGCGCAATGTATGGGGAGTAACATCTTTAGTAATTCCAGCAGATTGACAATATTTTTTTATCATTTGCCAAATTGCCTGCCGTGTAAGTTGCTTGCCTCGACTATTCAAGAAAATATGCTCATCATTTTGACCAGCTTTTAAAATTAATTGATCTCGCACATCTTGTTGATATTGCTTTATCCAATGCAAAGCAACTGAACTAATCGGTATCAAGCGCTCCTTAGAGCCTTTACCCAATACTCTAACTAAACCCAAATTTTCATGTAAGTCTTGTAATTCCAAATTAATCAATTCACTTACACGCATACCAGTCGCATATAAAGTTTCCAATATTGCTCGATCTCTTAAACCCAATTTTCGTTTAATATCAGGTTGTGCAAGCAAATCATTAATTTCTTTCTGATTTAGAGCTACAGGAAGACGTCGCTCTTTTTTAGGTAAATCAATTTCAAGCATTGGATTTAACTTCTGAATGTTTTGACGCGCAAGCCATTGATAAAATTTACGCATACTAGAAATGAGCCGACTAATTGAACTAGTAGCTTTATTTAAATCGTATTGTCTTGCTAAAAAGGCATCTACATCGCTAGCCTCTGTTGGCCAAGAATTCATACCCTCTTTTTTTACAAAAGCCAGGTACTCTTCCAAATCTTGACGGTAAGCAGTAATCGTATTATTGCTTAGGCCACGTTCAATTTGACTATAGCGTAAATAATCATCAATCTGGTCTTGTAGTTTATTCTTCTCCATCAGTATTCTCTTCTGGATCTTTAATTAAAGTGATAGTACCGGCAGTTTTATCTTCTTCGATTAAGCCTGCTTTGAGCAAATGACCTAATGCGCGCTTAAATGCGGATTTAGAAATACCGAAGTAACGCTTTATATCTTGCGCATCAGATTTATCGTAAAATGGTAAAGTTTTAGTCTCTCTTCGGCGCAAACTCATCAAAATCATCTGAGCATCATCGTCAATTTCTTCAAAAGCACGTGGCAAAGTGCTTAAATTTAATCGACCGTATTGACTGATACCAATAACTCTGCCCTTAAACTGTTCACCTAAGCGCATTGGACGAGGCATTTGTGATTCGTGTACAAAACCTAAATAATAATCATTAGTTAAAACAAAGGCACCAATTTCACGACTAGCATAAACAGTTCCGAAAACATTTTCATTATTCATTCCATTCGGAAAGTTTGCTGCTAACTGATCAAAAATATTTTCATCTGCTAACTTAGCCCAAATTCGATCCTTATAGTCGGTTTCTAATCGCACCAAAAGACGATCATCACGACGAGGCCATCTTTCCTTTTCTCGTGGCAAGTCATCCATAGATACTACCACATCTTTATCGGGTAATCCGACATCAACAAATACACCTAAACCCGGTCGAACTTCTGTTACCTTGCCCCAGCCATATTGATCAGGCTGAGCAAAAGGTAAAAACTGGGTCATTTCTCGATCATGAGACTTATTATCATAAATAAAGCCTTCTATTTCATCACCGATCTTAGGAATTTCGTCTTGGGTAAGCTCTTGCTTTTTTAGTTCATAAGTAGTGCCATCAATTTGTACATAATAGGCATTATCATTTTCATCAATTATTTTTCCTTTTGCAACAGTTCCAAGCATGTTTATAATCTCCTACTTTACATATTCTTTCATATACAAGTATAAAAGATATTTGCGCAAAATAAAATAGCCAGCTCGAAAGCTGACTATTTTTTTGATTAGCTAATCTATTTTTTATTTTATCTTTTAATTAAAGATTTGAGATTTCGCCTTGGTAGATAGCACCACGACGAGCATCAACAGTAATAGTTGAACCATCAGAAATCTTTTCAGTAGCGTTAGTTGCACCAACAACAACTGGGATACCTAATGATAAACCGATAACTGCTGCGTGTGAAGTCAAACCTGAAGCTTCAACAACTAAACCTGAAGCCTTCTTGATAGCTGGGTTGTAGTCTGGGTTAGTAGTCTTAGCAACTAAGATGTCGCCTTCCTTAACCTTGCTGTTAGCTTCTTCAGCTGAGTTTGCTACAACAGTCTTGCCGATAACTGAACCGTTACCAACACCTAAACCTTGAACAAGCTTGTTACCGATGATTTGTAACTTCATCAAGTTAGTTGTACCTGAGTCACCAACTGGAACACCAGCAACGATGATTACAAGGTCGCCATCCTTAACAAAGCCCTTTTCCTTAGCTACCTTAGCAGCTACTTCAAACATGTCATCAGTTGACTTAGGCTTTTCAGTCAATAATGGTTGTACACCCCAAACGATACCCAATGAGTGTTGGATCTTTTCATCGAAAGTCAAAGCAATGATGTCTGCGTTTGGACGGTACTTAGAAATCATACGTGCAGTGTAACCTGAGTTAGTTGCAGTAATGATAGTCTTAACACCTAATTCTTGAGCAGTACGTACAACTGATTCACCGATAGCTTCAGTTACATTTGAACCCTTGTAAGCTTCGAATCTTTGAAGTGCTAAAGTGTTACGCTTAAGCATTTGCTTTTCAGTACGTTCGTCAATTTCAGCCATTGCCTTAACAGCCTTAACTGGGTAAAGACCGTTTGCTGATTCACCTGAAAGCATAGTTGCGTCAGTACCATCAAGAACAGCGTTAGCAACGTCAGAAACTTCGGCACGAGTTGGACGTGGGTTTTCTTGCATTGAGTCAAGCATTTGAGTAGCAGTAATAACTGGCTTACCAAGTGCGTTAGCCTTGCGGATTAAGCTCTTTTGTACAAATGGAACTTCCATGAATGGAATTTCAACACCCATGTCACCACGAGCAACCATCAAACCATCTGAAACTTGTAAAATTTCGTCAGCGTTGTCAATACCTTCTTGTGATTCAATCTTAGGGAAGATCTTAACGTAATCTGCACCAGCTTCTTCACAAAGCTTACGGATGTCTAAGATGTCTTGAGCCTTACGTGCAAATGAAGCAGTAATGAAGTTAATACCGTATTGTAAACCGAACTTAATGTCGTCAGTATCCTTTTCAGTGATACCTGGAAGGCGAATTTCAACACCAGGAGCGTTAACACCCTTCTTTGAGCCGATAACACCAGTGTTTTGAGCTTCACAGACTAATTCTCTCTTTGAGTCGTCCTTTTCCTTGATCAAAAGGTCAACCAAACCATCATCGATTAATACGTGACCACCAACGTGAGTATCATCGTACAAACCTTCGTAGGTAACGTGGATCATGTCCTTGTTACCCTTCTTAGTGTCGTCCATTGATACACGGATCATGTCACCGGTATTAATAGTAAACTTACCACCTTCTTGTTCAGTGGTTCTGATTTCAGCACCCTTAGTGTCAAGGTCGATACCAAGAAGCAAACCAGTATCCTTTTCCACTTGACGAACCATCTTCATACGAGCAAGGTGTTCTGGGTGGTCACCGTGTGAGAAGTTGAAACGGAATACGTTTGCACCAGCTTTAGCTAAAGCAGTAATAGTTTCAATATCGTTTGAAGCTGGTCCTAAAGTACTAACAATCTTAGTTTTCTTCATTATTAAAAAAATCCTCTCCAAAAATCAACTAAATTAATATTTAGTCATTTCTTCATTTACATCCAACAACGCATAATCGCCATGGTGCTTTCCGTCAAACAGATCAAGAATGTCGTGGGTACCAAGTTGACCATTCTCCATGCCGACAGCTAAACCGCCCTTCCCATCGAGAAGCAACTTAACAGCATAGTTACCCATCTTAGTAGCATTTACTCTATCTGTGACAGTTGGTGAGCCACCACGTTGCATATGCGCAAGGACATTAGCACGAGCATCAAAATCGCCGTATTTAAGTAATTCATCCTTAAACTTATCAGCGGTCATGACACCTTCTGCTAAAACAATGATACCATGATCTTTGCCATCTGCAAAACCACGAGTGATAGTTTCTGCAATTTCTTTTACGTCGTATGGACGTTCAGGAATAACAATTGCATCTGCACCACTAGCTACACCAACACGCATAGCGATGTCACCACATTCACGTCCCATTACGTTAACAACGAAGACGCGGTGGTGACTACTTGCTGTGTCGCGAATCTTATCGATTGCGTCCATAGCAGTACGACAAGCAGAATCAAAGCCAATCGTGTAGTCAGTATAAGGAATATCATTATCGATAGTTCCTGGTAAACCAACTGAGTTTACGCCGTGGCGAGTCAAGGCTAAAGCACCATGGTATGATCCATCACCGCCAATAACGATAACAGCATCAATACCATGCTTCTTTAATTGCTCAACACCCTTTTGTTGCACTTCTTCTTGTGCAAATTCAGGGAAGCGGGCACTGTACAAGAATGTACCGCCTTCACTTATCTTGTGGTCAACATTTTCCGTAGTAAGCGGAACAAAGTCACCTGCAACCAAACCAGCGAAACCATAACGAATTCCAAAGACTTCAAGTCCATGATGGATAGCAGTCTTGGTGACAGCTCTAATTGCTGCATTCATACCAGGGGCGTCTCCACCACTAGTTAAAATACCAATCCGTTTCATGAATTCACCTCATCATGATTATTTTGTGTAATTTCTCACATCAAATAAATATTAACATTTTTTCACCCAAAAATCTCACAAAAATTGGGCTAAATTACGGTTTATTTTTATTTAAAAAATGTTAGCACTTACATGTATGGCAAGAAATAAATTCCTCTTGTCTAAAATTATTCTTTAAAATTTACTTTTCGCAAATTGGTAAGTAAATATTGCTTTTTATTTTGATCAAAACGGTCTCCTTGTACACGTAATCCCAATAAATAAATATCTCCTACCTTTAACTCTGTGCCAAATTTTTCATAAATGCGGGGAAAAATCACAACCTCTTGCTCTCCAGAAGTATCAGCAAAGCTAGCAAAAGCCATATTCTTACCGTTTTTAGTTCTAATTTGTTTAAATCGGATCAATTTACCGACTCCAACTCCCGATTCATTTAATTGGAATTGATTGAGCGGCCTACTATTGAATTTTTGAGCAAATTTTTGAACAGCAATTAATGGTGACGTAGTTGTGGCAAAACCTAAAACTTTTTCTTCCATTTCAACTTTTTCTGCACTCGTTGGCTCTTCTGCTGGCTTAAGCGGAGCATCCCCCAATATCTCAGATAAAGAAATATTTTGGCCTGTCAATTGCACATTAGCAATTATTTCATCGCAATTAATCAGCAATTCGTTACGATTCTTTTCAAGTTGATCAAAGGCTCCGGCCATGATCAAAGCTTTAATAGCATCAACCTGCAAAAACTTAGGATCTATTCGGCGAAGAAAATCATTTAATGATTTATACGGCGTGGTGTTATCGGCAATCTCTTTAGCAAAATCAACCCGCAAGCCTTTAATAGCCTTTAACCCTACTAAAATCTTTTTGTCTTTCAAGGTATATTCAAGGCTGCTGTAATTAATGTCAGGGGGCAGAATTTTAATATTAGCTTCCTGTGCATGCATAATATAATCCTGAGCTTTAGCTCCAGCTGCTGAATTTAGCATTGCCGTATAAAACGCAGCAGGATAATGGACTTTTAAGTAAGCTAGCCAGTAAGCAATCTTAGTATAAGCAACAGCATGTGAACGATTAAAACCATAATTGGCAAATTGCTCTATATATTGATATACCCGTTCAGCTACGGCCTTGGTATGACCTTGTTTAATTGTTCCAGCAATAAACTTACCTTTTTCCTGTTCAATTACATCTTGCTTTTTCTTAGACATGGCCCGCCGCAAAATATCAGCCTCGCCTAAAGAAAAGCCAGCTAAAATTTGCGCTGTTTGCATTACCTGTTCTTGATAAACCAAGATGCCATATGTTGGCTGCAATATTTTTTTTAAACTAGGATCAGGATATCTAACTGCTTCTTGCCCATTTTTTCTTCTGACAAAGGCATCAATATTTTGCATAGGACCCGGACGATATAAAGCATTCACCGCTACTAAGTCTTCAAAATTATCGGGATGCAATTTGCGCAAAACCTGGCGAATTCCTCCAGATTCAAATTGAAAGACTGCATCCGTTTTTCCTTGTTGAAATAGCTGCAAAGTTTGCGCATCATTTAAAGGAATTTGATTAGGATCGATCTTTATTCCTTGCTGGCGAATCAAATTCAAAATATTGCCTAGCACAGTTAGATTACGCAACCCTAAGAAATCGATCTTAAGGAGACCCAAAGATTCAACGTATTTTTTAGTCTGTTGCGTAACCGGTATCCCTAACGGACCCGCTTGCAATCCTGAAATTCCTGCGATTGAATTATCGCTAATCACTAATCCTGCAGCATGAATAGAGTAATGGCGCGGCAATCCTTCTAGACCTAAAGCTGTTTTAAAGAGCAATTTGTTTTCGGGTGTAGCATCGACTAATAAACGCAACTCCCTTGACTGTTGATATGCATCTTTTAACGTAATCTTGCCCTTTGAATATGGAATCGCATCTGCCCATTTCTTAATTTCGACCATTGTTAAGCCAAATGCTCGGCCTACATCACGCAATGCTTGCTTTGCTGCTAGCGTACCAAATGTCAAAATCTGTGCCGCATGATCCATGCCATATTTTTGATACATATACTTAATTACAGTATCTCTTTGAACATCAGGAATATCCAAATCAATATCCGGCATTTCATGACGAGCTGGATTCAAAAAACGTTCAAACAGCAAGTTGTATTCAATTGGATCAACTTCGGTAATTCGTAATGAATAAGAAACTAACGAACCACATGCTGAGCCCCGTCCTGGTCCAGTCGTAATTTGAACACGATGACAATAATTAATCACGTCCCATACAATCAAAAAGTAGTCATCAAACCCCATTTGATTAATGACGCGCAGTTCATAATTCAACCGTTTTTGATACTCTGCTGGAATTTTATTTTGACCAAAGCGTTGCTGTAAGCCAGTTTGAGCCAAGTAATGCAAATATTCTTCTGAAGTTGCAAACCTTTTTTGGTGATATTTAGACAAAACAGGCTTCTGAAAAACAACTTCTGCATTGCATTTTTCAGCAACTTGCCATGTATTATTCACTGCATCATCCAGATCAAATTCATGGTATCGCTGAAGCAATTGCTCTGCTTCAACTAAGTAATGTGATCCTTCTTGCTTAGCTAAAGGCAGCACATCCTGAATTTTATTTCCTGTAGCAATAGCACGCAAAGTTTTTTGTAAAAATTGATCATGTGGATTTAAGTATTCGCTATCTTCAGTTGCAAGTAAGGGTAAATCAAATTGCTTGCTTAAACTGCGCACATAATCAATATAATTCTGCATACTTTGATTAGCATACACGCCTAAATAAAGATCAGGCGTTAATTCTTTCAAATCTCGAATTAAATCACTACCTAATTGCTTATTTGTCTCAAATAAGTACAATAATTCGCTTTTAGTATTTGCAGGCACAACGAGCAATAAATCAGTCAAATACTTGCTTAAATCTTTTAGAGTTAAGACATTATTATTTTGTCCATTTTCAGTTAGTAGATTAATCGCACTCGATAAACGCAATAAGTTATGGTACCCCGCATTTGTTTTAGCAAACGCAAGCAAGTCATATTTCTGCGTACTATCAACTAAACCATTTAAACGCAGCTGCATCCCTAAAAGTGGCTTAATTCCCGCTTTTTTAGCCAATTCATAAAAATTAACCAAGCCATATGTTACGTTTACATCAGCTAATCCTACTGCCTGATAGCCTCGTTTCTTGGCCGTTTCGATTAAATCTGGAACTTTTGTAGGACTATCTAGCAAAGTAAACGAACTTAGGTTTTGAAGTGTTGCTACTTGCATAAAATAACCACCTTTCACTGCAGAAATTTATCAAATTAAGTATAACAAATTGCATTAATCTCGTTTGAAATTGCGCCTTATTTTTGATAAAATTCTATCCGAAAGAAGGA
This sequence comes from Lactobacillus sp. UMNPBX4, assembly GCF_002554115.1. Taxonomy (NCBI): domain Bacteria; kingdom Bacillati; phylum Bacillota; class Bacilli; order Lactobacillales; family Lactobacillaceae; genus Lactobacillus; species Lactobacillus sp. UMNPBX4. Next base: position 28,814 of record NZ_PCZF01000002.1, on the reverse strand, counting down.
ATCAATATGGGTCGATATCTAGTCACAATTGTATGGAGCATAATCTACATGTTTGTTGTAGGCTTTATTGCTGGTCCTTTAACTCAAAGTGCCTCATTCAACACTAACGATGTCAAAACTTGCTTGGTCGTTGGCCTTATCTTCGGCATTCTTTTCTCAGCAATTATTGCAACTATTACTGCTCATTCACACAAAGACAACAGTAAATACAGTAAGTTAAAATAATTATTTTAAAATTAAAACACGTGAGAATTTCAAAGTTCTCACGTGTTTTTTGTCTTCTTAATAGAATTTATAGTTTTTCTTGGTGTCTACTTGTACATCGCCATGAGTTAAGTATTCGCTAAACATTTGAACATAATCTTTATCAAGTGTCATTTCGATTTTGTCCATACTGTATTCAGGATAGAATCCACCACCCATTGCACGATAATTATTGACAGCTAAATGATAAATCTTATCGTCTTCAATTGGCTTGTCATGCAAAGTAAGCTTAGTCAGACGTTCACCCTCTGGCTTAGATAAATCAGCTTCATATTCAACTGGATAAAAGACATCAAAATGATAAAGCATTGGCTTAGGTTTAATCCAGCGATCGATGAAGCCAATCTTGCCATCTTTGTCTTTCTTCAAAAAGCCAGCGCTATGTTCAATAATATGACGCAATTCTTTACCAGTCAGTTTAACGCGACAAAGTTGGTTAGCATATGGATAGTTTAACAAAACATCACGCATAGTAACTGTCTCATTAAAACCTTTAGCATTTTCACTCATAACAGCAGTGGCAGAGACATCGGCTTTTGTAAACCATAATTGCATTTGTTGAATCAAGTTGATGAATGGTGCCCCCTCAATGCGGCCTTTCATGGCATTTTCAATCCGTGCAGGCTTATTTAAGTGGGCTATAGGCTTGTCTAACCATTCTTGAGTTCTCTTGTCTAAATCGGCAATTTTCTCGACTACAGCAGGATCTGGATCATAGTCCTTAGTATTAATCAACTTAGTAGTCATATTGGTAATTTTCTTAGTGTTATCATCAACATCTACAATTACTTCCGCAACTGCTTCTCCGCGATAACCTGGTTGAACAATTGCAGTATTTTTAGTAACTACATTCAAACGACGGTGTTGGTGACCAGTTAAAAAGACATCTACTTCAGGAATTTCAGTTAAAATCTTATAGCCTTCATTTTCACCACGATGTGGCTCAGTAGCTTCGCCAGTTTCTGGATCACTTTCAAATCCACCGTGGTACATTACAGCTAAAATATCTACTTGTGGCCGTAAAATTTTGGCATAATGCTTAATCTTTTCATATGCGGATGCAAATTCTAGACCAGCCACATTTTCTTTAGGTTCCCAATGAGGAATATATTGAGTGGTAATACCTAAAATACCAATCTTTAAGCCGTTTCTCTTAATGATGATATATTCACGACCAAAAAACGGCACCTTAGTTTCAGCATCTAAAACATTGTCATTAATAATTGGAGCCTTATTATTATCAACGTAATAGCTTAAATAATCTAATCCAAAATTAAAATCATGATTACCCAAACAACGTGCATCATACCCTACTGCATTATATGCTTCAGTAAATTTGCGTAAATCACTATAATCACCAGTAGAATGAGCATATGAAGCAAGTGGAGAACCTTGAAGGCAATCACCAGCATCAGTGACAACAACATTATTATCACCATACTTTTTCTTTTCAGCTTTAATCACTGAACTAACTCTGCTTAAACTAAAAGGTGCATTATAATCAGTTTTATTTTGATAATCTGTTGGCAGTAAAAAGCCATGAGTATCACTAGAGTGTAAAAATACTAATTTCATCTTTCTGTTTCCTTTTCTTAGGCATAAAAAAAGACACCATCATTCCAGGTGCCTTTTAATTAGTTATTGCCGTTATCGTTGTTATTTACAACTTGACGACCCTTGTAATAACCCTTTGGTGAAACACGGTGGCTTAAGCGGTATTCACCAGTAGTTGCATCATAGTGCATTGCTGGAACACTCAACTTAATATGACCACGACGTGAACGTTTCTTTTGTTTAGAAGTATGTCTTGCAGGAACTGCCATTTAATTGATCTCCTTTATTGTAGTCTTAAGCTTCAGGATTAATTAACCCTGAATTACTCACGTGATTCAATCATACTATTCAATTAAGAATAAATCAAGATCTATTCTTGGTTCTTCTTGTTTTTATTTAAAATTGAACCGAAATATTGCTTATCTTTCTCTTTTTTATCACGGCCGAAAAACCAAGCAATAATCATCCCAATAATTACCATCACTACCAAAATAACGATTAATGGCAATCTAACTTTAAAAAAGCCAAAATTAATTGCTACTGGTGCGGTATTTAGAACGACGAAAATTACCGCAATTAAAGCGATAATTGAGCCTATAATTAGATTCTTCTCTTTTTCCATTTCCAATTACTTTCTAGAAGCAAATTTTAAAGAAAGCTTATCACCAAGTGCTGGGAATAAGTTGTAAAGTTTTGCCAATACAGCCAAGCTTAATGGCAAATTAAGTTCACGCTTATCGCTGCCAAAGAAATGGACAACTTGCCAAGCTACATCATCTGGATCAAGCATAAACTCTTGTACATTTTCCACATAGTTGCCTGTCTTATCAGCAATGTTAAAGAAGTTAGTGTAAACAGGACCTGGGTTAACTGTCATCACTTTAACACCGAATGGCTTAAGTTCTAGACGCAGTACATTTGAGAATTGAATAACTGCAGCCTTAGAAGCGCTGTAAGCAGCTGACTTAGTAGTTGGAACTTTACCAGTAATTGAACCGAAGTTAATGATTTGACCGGTCTCTTGTTCCATCATGACGCGACCGACCAATCTAGTGAAGTACATCAAACCTAAAACATTTACTTGGAATATGTTGGTTACATCTTGCATCTTTTGTTCCATAAATTCTTCGAACTTACCAAAGCCTGCACAGTTAACTAAGAAATCAATATGCTTAACTTGCTTGGTGATTTCATCAAAAGCCTTTTCAATATCATCAGGCTTGCCCATATCTGTTGGGAAAACGTAAGCTTCTGCACCAGATAATTCTCTAGCTTCTGCCGCAATTTCGTCCAGACGTTCTTTTCTTCTAGCAATCAAAATGACGGTAGCACCGCGGCCAGCACTTTCAAGAACAATTGAACGACCAATACCGCTTGAAGCACCAGTAACAATAACAACTTTATTTCTTAATGAATCTTTCATTCTTCTGAACCTTTCATTGGAATATTAACTTGATCAAAATCATTAACTAATATTGTATTCGGGAAAACCTTCTTAGCTTGACTCTCAAGTTTTTTGGCCTTGCTACCCATATAACGAGCAGAAATATGACTCAAGCATAGCTTCTTAACATTTTCCTCTTTAGCAATTTTAGCTGCTTGAACAGAAGTTGAATGGTAATAACTATGAGCCAGCTTAGCTTCATTCCCGGCAAAAGTTGACTCATGAACTAAAACATCAGCATCCTTTGCCAAACGAGCAATACTTGGTGTAGACCGAGTATCGTAAATAATGGTGACAATTCTACCTGGCTTTTCAGCACCTAAAAAGTCCTTGCCATTTAGCACCGTTCCATCAGCTAAAGTAACTTGCTCACCTCGTTTTAATTTACCCAGAAGTGGGCCGTTAGGAATATTATACTTTGCTAGTTTATCAATTAAAAGTTCACCAGGGTGAGAATCTTCCACTACTCTAAATCCAAAACTAGGTATTCTGTGATCTAATCGATCAGTATAAACACGAAATCCCTTATCCTGACAAATTAAACCTGGTTTAGATAATTCCACAAATTTAATTGGATACGATACTTTAGTTCTTGATACTTTCAATGAAATTTTAACAAATTGTTCAATACCAGCAGGACCATAAATAGTTAATGGACCTACATCCCCTTGAAACGATCGAGTTGAAAGAAGTCCTGGTAAGCCAAAAATATGATCACCATGATTATGCGAAATAAAAATTTTCGTAACTTTTCTTAATCTAATATTTGTTCTCAAAATTTGATGTTGAGTAGCCTCCCCAACATCAAATAGCCAAATTTCATTTAATTCATCTAATAACTTAAGCGCGACACTTGAAACATTACGCTGTTTAGACGGCTGTCCTGCTCCAGTGCCCAAAAATTGTAATTCCATGAAAATCCTATTCTAAACTTAAAACTTTGAATGCTTAATAATTGTCTTAGTGATAAAGGTACTGTAATATTTAGAACCCTTAATATTCGGATGAGTATGGTCATCATAAAACCATTTAGGATGATTCTTTGAATATGAATACCAGTCAATGACTATAAGATTATGATATCGTTTTGCACCTTGCTTTAGCAAATCATTTACTGGTCTTTGCCAATCACGAGTTGGTACATGAACATTGATCCAAAATACTTTTCGTTTAGGTCCAACTTCTTGCATAATCCTATTTAAATCATCCATTGAAAATGGGCCATTCGTACCTAAGCCAATCAGCACGTTGTCGGCTAAGACACCCTGTCTCTTATAACTATCTAACAAACCAAAGGCCACATTTAATTGACGAGATACTGCGGCGTCAATCAAAGCTTTAGGCATTAGCTGCTTAAGATCATTGCTTGATCCTGCCATGACGGAATCCCCGATCGCAGTTACCTGAATTTTTTGTGCTAATTCCAAATCAAGTTGAGAAATACCATATTTAACATATGATTGATTAACTGGATTACTTTTTGCTTTCTCAGCCGCTTCTTTTATAATTTTTGATTCATTTTCTTTTTGTTTTTTCTGCTTTTTCTGCTTTTTTAACTTTTCAATTAATTTAGCATTATCTGACTTTTGTTTTTTAGCGTTACGATTTATTCTTTGCGCTAACTGACTTTTATTAAAATCTTCTGCTTTAACATGAAGAGAAATCGCAATAGCAATGCTGCCAAATATTATCACAAATGCGGCTAATACGGCTTGACCTTTCTTCACATAATTTCTAGCTTGCATATCGAAAACATGAGCAAAATATTGTTTGGTCTTCTTCCAAGTAATCTTACTCATTGGCCGCTCGATTAAACGGTATGTTATTTCACTAATAGTTAAAATTAAAATCAATTCAATGATTCGATACATGACGGGATGATCGCCCAGGTTATTAATTTTAGATTCAAAGAAAATCATTACTGGGAATTGATAAAGATAAATGCCATAACTTCTTGAACCGATCCAATCAAAAAGCTTATTAGTCATAATTTGATTCCAATGACTGCTTGGATGTGCAATTACTCCAGCAAAAATGCACACAATCAATGAAAATAGCAGCATCCCACCACAATATGCAAATGCTTGTTGTGGATTCATCGCCTTAGCAAAATACATTACCAAAAGCAAAATAAAGGAAACAAGACCTACTAAGTCTAATATGATTCTATCTTGCTTTGGCACTTCTGGATTTAACACCTCTACTGGCCAAATAACAGCTAAAGCGGCTCCCAATCCTAATGAGAAAAATCGAGTATCTGTTCCGTAATAAATTCGATTAATGTCAGTTTTAGTTAAATATAATATTGCCATTTCTAATGCTGACAAAAAAGATAGCGCTAATAAGAAGTAAAAAATTCGTTTCTTCTTTTTAACTAATTTGACTAACAAAAAGATGACTAACGGCCATATTATATAAAATTGTCCTTCGATGGACATCGTCCACAAGTTCGTAAACGGCGATTCATTATTGGCAAAACGTTCAAAATAGCTTTGACCATTATTTATTTGCCAAAAATTAAAGACATTTAGCAAATTAGCAAAAACAATTTGATTTAGTTTAGCTAATAAATTCCTTTGAAAAAGAAAAATATATGTTGCGCTTATCCATAATACTGCAATTAATTGCGGATAAAGTCTCTTAATTCTATTCAAATAAAAATGGCGATTGTTATAAGAACCAGTTTGATCATATGAATTAAGCATATGATCGGTCACTAAATAGCCTGACAAAACGAAAAAAATCGGCACTCCTAGATACCCGCCGATAAAAGAATTAGGATCAAAGTGATAAAGTATTACCCCTATAACTGCTAATGTTCTAAGTCCAGAATATCCTGTAATAAACCGATTTCTTCTCATATTCATTTCTACCCTTATTGCACGAATTCAAAGACAAATTTGCCGATGGCGACATCGTCACCATTAACTGCTCCCTTTTCACGCAATGCATCATCAACGCCTAATCTCTTAAGACGTCTTGCTAAGCGCATAATTCCGTCTTGGTGATCCAAGTTAGTCATTTGAACTAATCTTTCTAACTGTTCGCCCTTAACAACAAATTCGTGTTCTCCAACTTTTTCAATAGTAAATTCATTCTTTTGTGGTGCCTGATACTTGTATTCCTTGGTCTTTTGTACAACCTTAGGCTCTTCTTCTGCACGCTCTTTTTCTACTTCTTCAACAAGCGTTGCAGTATCATTCATAAGCTTATTGACACCTTTATGAGTTACACTGGAAATTTCATAAACAGGTTCATTGTTTTCCTCTTCTTTTAACGCCTTCTTAAATGCGGCAAGCTTTTCTTCCGCACCAGGAATATCCATTTGAGAGGCAACAATTAGTTCTCGTTTTTTGGATAAATCTGTTTCGTAATTTTTCAGCTCGTTTTTGATGGTGTGATAGTCTTCAATTGCTTCACGACCATTATTAGGGTCCATTGACACTAAGTGCAAAATTACCTTAGTTCTTTCAACGTGACGCAAAAATTGAATACCAAGTCCTACGCCTTGGCTAGCTCCTTCAATTAAACCTGGCAAATCGGCCATTGAAAAGTCACGACCATCTGGTAGAATTACCATTCCCAAGTTAGGAGTTAAAGTAGTAAATTGGTAGGCTGCAATCTTTGGCTTAGCCTTAGTGGTTACTGACAATAAAGTAGATTTACCCACTGATGGGAATCCTACTAAACCAACATCAGCCAAGAGCTTTAACTCAAGACGTAAAACTCTGTCTTCACCAGGTTCACCATTTTCTGCAATTTCAGGAGCGGTATTTACACTCGTAGCAAAGTGAATATTACCACGGCCACCGCGGCCGCCTTTTGCTACTACTAACTCTTGGCCCTTTTCAACTAGGTCGCCAATTAATTCACCAGTATTAAAATCATAAACGGTTGTCCCCACAGGCACCTTCAAGTAGAGGTCCTTAGCTGCACGACCATATTGGGATTTTATTCGACCATTTTCACCACTATCGGCTTTAAACTTGCGTCGGTAACGGAAATCCATTAAAGTACGCAAACCACTATCTGCAACAAAAATAATGCTGCCGCCGCGGCCGCCATCACCGCCTGCTGGTCCGCCATTTGGAACATATTTTTCATGGCGGAAAGCCACCATGCCATCGCCGCCTTTTCCGGCTTGGACTTCAATTTTAGTCTGATCAACAAATGTAGGCATGTTTATCTCTTCCTTCCGTCTCAATCTAACTTTTATACTATACCACACAAATACGCTCAACAGCGCGAATTCTGGGTTTTACAACATTAATTTTACAGTTTGTGCTTGGGGTAATGTCAACCCTGCTGCACGCAAATCATCCACTGATGCTTCTTTAATTTTCTTCAAGGAACCAAACTTGCGCAATAACTTATTCCGGCTCTTGGGTCCAATTCCCTTAATTGAATCTAACCGGCTAGATAAAGCATTTTTAGCATGTCTTCTACGGTGAAAAGTGATGGCAAAACGGTGAACTTCATCCTGAATTCGAGTCATTAAATAAAAGCCTTCAGATTTTGGATTCAACGGTATTAGTTTTAATGGCACGCCGTTAATCGGATCACCAAACAGCAAATGGTTAGTCCGGTGTTTGTCATCCTTTACCATACCCGCTACCGGAATATTTAAATTAAGCTCATTACGCAAAACATCCTCACAAGCATCAACCTGAATTTGACCACCGTCCATCAAAATCAAATCTGGCATCTTCTTATGTTCGCGCAATAAACGACCATATCGACGGCGAACAACTTCACGGGTATTGCGAACTTCATCGCCTCCGTTTTGATGTTCAACTTCGCCTTTTAACTTATATTTACGGTAAGCCGTTTTATCAGGTTCTCCATCTTTGAATACTACTAAAGCAGAAACTGGATCTGCTCCTTGAATGTGCGAGTGGTCAAAACTTTCAATAATGTGGCCATATGGCAAGCCTAGTGCATCGAAGATTTCTTTTTGGGCACCTTTGGTCTTACGGTTGCCTAGTTCTAATAATCTAAACTTATCGTCTAACTTCAACTTAGCATTGTCTTTAGCCATATCAAGCAAGGACTTCTTTTGACCACGCTGAGGAGTTCTAACCGGTACTGTTAAAACCTCTGCTAAAGTAGCATTATCAAATCCTGCTGGAATCAATACTTCTTTAGGAAGAACACGGTTTTTTTGACCATAAAATTGCACAATAAAAGAAGTAAAGGCGTCTTCTGGATCAGTGGTGTCAGTCAATGGAAACATGCGCGTCTCACGCCGCAATAATTTGGCCTGACGCAAGAAGAAAATCTGAATAGAAATCCATGATTTATCAACATAATAGTTAAAAATATCACGTTGAGTATTATCATTAGAAATAATTTTCTGCTTTTCAACAGTTTCTTCAATATATTTTAACTGATCACGTATCTCCGCAGCTCTTTCAAATTCAAGCTGTTCAGAAGCCTGCTCCATTTTTTGAGTTAAATCTTGCTTAACTGCACCGATATCTCCATTCAAAAAACGTTTGATCTTTTTAATCTGCTCATCGTACTCCTTTTGAGGAACCTTTTTAAAGCAAGCACCTAAGCATTGCCCCATATGATAATAAAGACATGGGCGTCCTTGATAACCATGACAGCGTCTTAATGGAAAAACTTTTTGAATAAACTTCAAGGTAGCCTGTGCAGCATAGACATTGGGATAAGGCCCAAAATAGTAGCCACCATCTTTACGTACAATACTTGTTAAACGTGTCTGAGGATCATGTTCCCGTGTAATTTCAATATACGGATAGCCTGTCCCTTGCTTTAATTGCACATTGTAATATGGTTGGTATTTCTTGATTAAAGTAATTTCTAATAAAAAGGCTTCTTTGTCTGTAGAAACAGTAATGATGTCATAATCTCTAATTTCACGAACAAGTTCTGCCCTTCGTCCTACTTGTTTGCTTTTAAAATAAGAACGTACTCTATTTTTTAGATTTTTAGATTTGCCAACATAAATAACCGTACCATTAATATCTTTCATCAAATAACAGCCCGGTTTCTCTGGTAAAAGTTTTAATTTATTTTCAATTAATTGTGTTGCCATTATTCTCATCCTAACAAAAATTCGTATGTAATAGTGTACCACAGCTTTTTTAAGAAGATATTAACTTTGCTCACAAGCCATAGCTATTTATATCAAAATTTGCTAAATTAAATGTACATTGTTATAGAAATATAGAGGATACATGATGACTAATTTTGTTTTTGACTTAATCAACCAATTTGGCTACATGGCCATCAGTTTTCTAATTGCTATCGAAAACGTTTTTCCGCCAATTCCTTCCGAAGTAATTCTTTCTTTCGCTGGCTTTGCTACACACCACTCACAAATGACAGTTGTGGGAACAATTATTGCCTCTACTATTGGTGCAGTACTTGGAGCCTTAATTTTATACGGTGTTGGTTGGTTCCTAAATGAAGAGCGTTTAGAACGCATCCTAGATCACAAAGCGTTCAAAATGCTTGGCTTTAAAAGAGGAGATGTACAAAAGGCCATTAATTGGTTTGATAAGTATGGCACAGGCGCTATTTTCTACGGACGCTGCATCCCTGTCGTACGAAGCTTAATCTCTATTCCAGCAGGAACCGCAAAAGTAAAAATGTCTAAGTTCTTAATTTACACTACCTTAGGAAGCTTAGTCTGGAATACAATTTTAGTAGCTTTAGGTTCATACATGGGAGAAAAATGGCAAGTTATTGTTACTATCTTTGAAGAATACTCTTTAATCATTGCCGGCTTAAGTGTGGTCACAACGATCTGCTTTTCATTCAAGTGGTACAAACAAAAAATTAAGAATTAACACAAAAAGTCCTATTTATTGCAAAATAGGGCTTTTTATTCTTCAAAAAATTAAAAATATAATGTAAAATTAATCTAACTTTATTTTAAGGGATGATGTAATGAGATTTAATATTTTCAGAAAACAAAGCATTCAAAATTATCTAGGTAAAGATATTAAATTTGCCAAGACAATGAATGCAGTAGACTTAATGTCCCTCGGGGTAGGTGCTGTAATTGGTACTGGGATTTTCATCTTACCAGGAACAGTAGCAGCTACCCTAGCCGGGCCAGGTGTAAGTTTATCATTCGTAGTAGCTGCTATAGTTTGTGCGCTTGCAGGGATGTGTTACGCCGAATTTGCTTCAGCTATTCCAGTTGCTGGTAGTGCCTATTCATACGGGAATATTGTGTACGGTGAATTTGCCGGCTGGATTATCGGTTGGGCTTTAATTCTTGAATACATGCTCTCTGTAGCTACAGTAGCCGCTGGTTGGTCCTCTTATTTCAGCTCTTTTATTAGTCCATTCGGCCTCAAAATTCCCCATGCCGTTTCAGGGCCAATGGATCTAAGTCATGGTGTTTATTTTGACCTAGTGTCCGTTTTAATCATTCTCTTGATCAGTATTTTGCTTTCTCGAGGAATGAAAAATTCAATTAAGATCAATATCGTAGCAGTATTTATCAAAATTGCTATTATCTTAATTTTCATCTTTGCCGGCTTACACTTTATTAAACCAGCAAATTATCATCCATTTTTGCCATATCATTTTTCAGGCGTAATCAAGGGAGCAACCACGGTTTTCTTTGCCTTTCTTGGATTCGATGTAGTTTCTTCTTCCGCTGCCGAAGTTAAAAATCCTAAGAAAAACATGCCACTAGGAATTATTGGTACTTTAGCAATTGCGGCTCTGCTATACTTTGGCGTATCAATTGTCTTAACAGGAATGGTTAACTATACCAAATTAAACGTTTCTAACCCTGTTGCTTTTGCTTTACAATACGTTCACCAAAATTGGGTGGCAGAATTGCTGTCATTTGGGGCAATGCTCGGAATGGCTACTATGATGTTGACTATGATTTATTCAAGTTCTCGTTTAATTTATGCCATGGCTAGAGATGGCCTGCTTCCAACTACTTTCAGCAAGTTAGACAAAAAACACAATTCTCCTCAAAACGCATTAGTAGTAGTAACTATTATTATTGCTCTTGGTGCAGCATTCTTCTCAGTAGATCAATTAGCTAACTTGGTTAACTTCGGTACTCTTTTTGCCTTTACGTTAGTATCTTTCGGTATTTTAAAACTAAGAAAAAGAACAGATATTACCAACGATGGCTTCAAAGTTCCAGGTTATCCATACTTACCTATTATTTCTAGTTTAATCTGTATCTTTATGATTTGTCATTTAAGTTCTGAAGTATATCTAATGGCTGTCATTTGGCTAGTAATTGGAACTGTTATTTACTTTGTCTACGGCTACCATCACAGCCAACTCGATCACGACTAACATACCCAAAATTATGTAAAATAAAAACAGCAATTTCAAAATTGCTGTTTTTTATATTGTCTTTAATTAATTTGATTGATGGCTTTGCCATCCTTAAAGAAGGATAAAACATTATTGGCTGCTTCTTTAGATAAATTAAATCTAGCAACATGAGTAGCTGAACCAACATGTGGAGTCATAATTACATTGTCCATCTCCACTAATTCTTGTCTAGGATGTGGCTCTTTTTCAAAGACATCTAATGCTGCACCAGCAATTTCATCATTCTTTAAAGCAGAAATCAAAGCGTCACTATCAACTAAAGAACCGCGAGCTACATTGATTAAAAATGCAGTGTCCTTCATTTGTTTAAACACATCGGCATTAATAATGTGGTAAGTTTCATCGGTTGCAGGAGCATGTAAACTTAAGAAATCAGCATTCTTAATTAATTCATCAAAGTCAACATACTTAGCATCAAGTTCTGCTTCAATTTTTTCATCAAGTTGATGACGATTATGATAGATAACCTTCATCCCCAATGCCTTAGCAAAACGAGCAACTTGCTGACCGATTCTACCCATGCCTAAAATTCCCAAGGTTTTGCCTTCGATTGAATAGCCTTGATTATCATATTCATCAGCATTTAAAAATACGCCTTCACGTAAAGTATGATCATAGTAACGAATTCGACGTGCAGAAGCTAAAATCATTGTTAGAGCTAATTCAGCAGTTGGACGCAGAACACTTTCAGGACAATTTGAAACTACAATTTCGTTTTCCTTTGCATATTCCGTATCTACATGATCAAAGCCAACACCATATGTTGAAATTATTTTTAAATTTTTGGCTGCGTCGATCATTTGCTTATCAAAAATCATCTTAGCAACAATTACACCATCATATTCGGCGATATGATCTAAAACCCATTGGCGATCATCATCTGGACGATGACCTACAGGTCCAATAGTTATATCACATACTTCTTTTAAGTCTGTCAAGGCGTCGTCTCTTAAGCCACCTAAAACTAAAATTTTTGCTTTACTCATCTTTATTAACTTCTATTTAAGTATTCTTTTCTTAAGTCAAGATACTACTAATTTGTTTAAATTAACATCTATTTTGCAAATTTATTAATTGCAAGAGCTACGCCATCATGATCACAATCAGCGGTTACGGCATCGGCATGCTCTTTAGTATAATCAACTGCATTGCCCATTGCCACTCCGACACCAGCATATTCTAGCATGGGTGCATCATTTGCCTGATCACCTAAAGCCATAACATTTTTGGGAGCGATTTTCAAATAATCGCACAGTCTTCTTAGTCCAGCCCCCTTATCAACTCCGGCTGCAGTCGCTTCATAATAAAATGGCTCAGTTTTAGAAAAAACTACCCGATCCTTCATCTTTTGAAATAATGGACTCGTAATTTTACTATCTAAGTAATCTGGATCATCAATATACATACATTTAATAAGTGGAATGTGGCGCATCTCTTCTTGAGTTCGATAAGACACTTCTAATTTAACTACACGCGAATTATAAATTGTATAATGTCCTAAATCTCGATTAGCTGTGTAAATTCGATCTAGGCTTACGCTGTGAAAATGCAAGTTCAATTTACGTGCAATTGCTTCAAGATCAATATAATCATCATATTTCAAGCCTTGTTTGAAAATAACCTGACCATTGGTTGATTCAACTACTGCCCCATTAAAACTGACCACATACTCATTATCTTGCTTATTTAAGCCTAGTTCATCTAAATACCACTGTGCACCAGATAGAGGACGACCTGTACAAATAACTATTTGTTTACCTTCATCTCTAGCAGCCAAAACGGCTTTTTTAACTGCTGGCGTTATTTCTTTTTTAGAATTAACTAAGGTCCCATCAATATCGATTGCTATTAATTTTATTTCGTTCATTTTTCTTTCTTAAAATAAATAAGTATCGTTTATCGCGATACTTATTAAACAGCTACATTTTGGTCATTCTCCTTGAGCTTGACCAATTTTTTCATATCCTCATCACTAATTTGAAAATTGATATTCAAATTTTCTTTCATTTCCGCAACATTATCGCTCTTTGGCAATACAATGCATCCAAGTTGTAAATCAAAGGCTAACATTAATTGAGCCGGACTTACATTATATTTCTTCGCATATTTATTTTCGGATCTTTAAGTAATCGTCCATGTGCTAATGGTAAATAAGCTTCAATTTTAATATCCAAATCATTGCAATATTTCATCAAATCCATTGGTACCTTATTAATATGGACCTCAATTTGATTAACTACAGGCTTTATCGTGCCATTATTGACAATATTTGCCACGTCTTCTTGCAAAAAATTAGATACGCCAATTGATCTAACCTTACCTGCTTTTACAGCTTCCTCCATTGCACGCCAATTTTCTAGATTTCCTTCAAAATGGCGGTCGTTGGTTCGATTTACTTCAATCCAAGGTTTTGCGGTGAATGAATAAGCAATAAATCAATATACTCCAAGCTAAAACGGTCTAAGGCTTCGTCTATCGCTTCCTTAGTACCTTCATAGTCTTTAACCGCAGTTGGCAACTTAGTTGTTAAAAATATATCACTACGTTCAATATCGGAGTTCCAAATACCTTTACCGACTCCCCTTTCATTGCCGTAGTCCTTGGCAGTATCAAAGGCACGGTAGCCAACATCAATTGCCTGGCGTACTGTTTTTCTAACATCATCATTATTGATTAACCAAGTTCCCAATTGAATTTGAGGAATTTCTACTCCGTTATTAAGCGTCAAAGTCTTTCCAAATTTCACACTTTCACACCTCTATACCTTTGTTTTAGATGTCTCTACTTTTCAAAAATCAATCCATGAATAGCTTTTTACTTCCATGCTATATTTAGCATACATCAAAGTATAATCAAATCCTATACATATATTTATTTTTTCGTATGGGTTTCAACATCTTTTTCTTCAGCTTAAGCATTGATATAAAGCAACTATTATAGCTTTATTATTTGCTTAGCTAAAGTATATATAATATACAAATATAGTTATAAAAAAAGAAAGAGCTGATTTACGTTTCATCAACTCTTTCTCTTCAGTCTCTTAATTCCCACAACCTATAATACTATTTTTAAATATTTAAACAATCTAGTAAATTAAGATGTTATTTTTGAGATGTTATTTTTACCAGCTAAAAAGTAAGGCATCTAAAGCACTTGCACATAATTTCATGCGTTATTTTACAAAGGTGTTACATTATCCTTCAAAATAATGTGTATATGAATATTATTTGAGCTTATCGGCGATCTTTTTTATTAAACCCTTCGCAATTGCCTGCTTAGACATCAATGGCCATTTATCTATCCTTGTATTGTTTTGCTCTAAAATAACGACTTGGTCTTGATCATTACCAAAAACATTCTTCGAAACATCATTGGCTACAATCATATCTGCACCCTTACTCATTAATTTCTTTTGTGCGTTTTTAAGTAAATCATTCGTTTCCGCTGCAAAGCCAACTACTACTTGATTTGCCTTTTTATGACGCGCGACTTCACGCAAAATATCCTTAGTTTTTACTAGAGTTAAAGATAAAGTATTTTGCTCAGGATCTTTCTTTAATTTATGGTCGGCCACCTTTGCCATTCGCCAATCTGCTACCGCTGCAGCCATAACCAAAGCATCCCCCTGCTCAAATTCTCTCTTCACTGCAGTTAACATCTCTTCACTACTTGCTGCATGAATCAATTCAATATTGCCTGCCTTAGGTAGTTCAACTGAAACATTGCCATAAATCAACTTTACTTGTGCACCAGCATCTGCTGCTTCTTGGGCTATAGCAATCCCCATTTTTCCACTTGAACGATTGCCAATAAAACGAACTGGATCGATTGCCTCTTGTGTTCCACCAGCTGTTACTATGACTGTTTTATTTTTCAGGATCTTATTTTGATTCAAGATATTCTCTACCCAAGCTGTAATTTCTTCAGGTTCAGGCATTCTGCCTTTAGCAACATAACCTTCAGCAAGCATCCCTGTGGCTGGTTCCATTACATGAACGCCATCTCTTTTTAAAAGTGATACATTGCGCTTGGTTGCAGGATTATTCCACATTTGATCATTCATAGCAGGCACAACTAATTTAGGTGCTTTTGTTGCCAAAATAGTTGTACTAGCTGCATCATCTGCAATTCCATTAGCCATTTTACTGATAAAGTTTGCTGTTGCAGGGACAACCAAAGCTAATTGACTCCAACGCGCTAAGTGCACATGAGGGATGCTAGCCTCATTTTCTTTTTCCCATAAATCATCTAAAACCGGATATTTTGTTAAAGCTGCCAAAGTATTAGTCGTTACAAAATGCTCTGCATTTTTGGTCATCACTACCCAAACATCATGCCCTTGTTTTTCTAAATTACGAACGACTTGAACAGCTTTATAAGCCGCAATTCCGCCTGTTAAATAAACTGTTATTCGTGTCATTTCTTTTGTTCCTCTTCTAAAATCATTCGTTTTCATTTTATCTCATTCCAGAAAATAGTAGAATAATTTATAGGGGTTAGATTTTGGAGGATAAAATAAAAAAGTGAGATTCATAGCAAAGATAATAGTTTCTTGTCTATTATTGATTACCCTTTCATCCTGTAGTTTTAATAAACAAGCAACTTCATATCCCAAGGTTAAAACAATTAAAGTAGTTGACGAACCGATTTTTCTTAAAAAGCCTCAAATTAGCAAAATGATTCCTTATTCACCATTAAGATTAAAAGATTTATCTACCAAAAAAACGATCTATATTAATCCAAACCAAATTTTGGAGCATTCAAAGAAATGACTAGGTTCATTTCTTTTTTAATTTGCATATAAAAAGGTTGTCATATATAAATTGGTCCTATAAAATTTAAGTAATACAGAAAGGAACTTCATATATGCCAAATTTATCTAATGATTTAAATTCAATTATTAACAAAAGACTTAATAATTTATCTGCTTCAAAAATTCGGGCATTTGATCAAAAGGTTTCAGGTATCCCTAGTATTATCAAATTAACTATCGGTGAGCCTGACCTTGCTACACCTGAACATGTTAAGCAAGCGGCCATCGCTGATATTCAAGCTGATGATTCGCACTATGCTCCTCAAGCCGGAAAGCCGGAACTTCTTGACGCCATCAGCAACTATCTTGACCGTTCAATCGGTGTTCATTATGATCCAAAAAGCGAAATTTGCGTTACTGTCGGAGCTACTGGTGCTTTAAACGATGTATTTATGACCTTGTTAAATCCTGGTGATAAGATTTTAGTACCTACTCCTGTATGGGCATTATATTTCCAATTAATTAAGATGACTGGTGCAATCCCTGTTCAGATTGATACTAAGAAAGATGGCTTTATTTTAACCCCTGAACATTTGCGTCATGTTTTAGAGGGTCGTGGTAAAGGCGCAAAAGCAATCATCTTAACTGATCCATCTAATCCAACCGGCCGTGTTTACCCAGCAGAGACATTGAAGGCTTTAGCTGAAGTTATTAAAGAATATAAGATCTTCTCTGTCACTGATGAAATCTACGCTGAATTAGTTTACGGCAATGCCGAACACCATTCACTTTCAGAATATATTCCTGAGCACAACATCCTTATTTCAGGTTTATCTAAGGCATATGCAATGACTGGTTGGCGTTTAGGTTATATTGCTGGTCCAAAGCAAATCATGCAAAGCATTCGCAAAATCAATGCCTTTTTAGTAACCTCAGTAACAGACAATGTTCAAATGGCTGCTGTAGAAGCTTTAAATAATGGCCAAGATAATCCAATTCAATCACGCAAGATTTATGAAAGTCGCTTGCAATTTATGCAAACTGGTTTGGAGAAGTTAGGCTTTGAAATGGCCACTCCACAAGGTGCCTTTTACATCTTTGCCAAGATTCCTGAAAAATATGGTACTGATGATGAAACCTTTGCATATGAATTAGCTCAAAAAGCAAAAGTTGGTGTTACCCCTGGCCGTTACTTTGGTAAAGGTGGCGAGGGATACGTTCGACTTTCCTACGCTTCATCAACTGAGCAATTACAAGAAAGTCTTCGTCGAATTACTGACTTTGTTAATAACTTATAAATCCATACTAAAAAAGAGCGATCCAACGATCGCTCTTTTTTATTTGTCTTTTATTCTACTTATTCCAAGTTGAGTTTTCTTTAGCATCTTCAGCGGCTAAATCTTCAAGACGCTTTTCAGCTGCCTTGACACTATCTTCATACTTAGCTTCAACTTCAATACCCAAGTCATTCAATTGTTGATCTGCAACTGGAGCTGGAGCGTGCATCATAGGTTCTGAAGCACTAGCATTCTTAGGGAATGCCAATACGTCACGGATGTTGTCCTTATCAGCAAGCATCATAGCGAATCTGTCAAGACCGATTGCCAAACCTGCGTGAGGTGGGAAGCCCATGTCTAAGGCGTCAAGCAAGTAACCGAATTGTTCATAAGCACGCTTTTCAGTAAAGCCTAATGCCTTGAACATGTTTTCTTGGATTGAACGCTTGTGGATACGGATTGATCCACCACCCATTTCGTCACCGTTCATTACGATATCGTAACTACGAGCATGTGCCTTGTGTGGTTCAGTAGTCAAAAGTTCTACACCCTTGTCGTCTGGCATAGTGAATGGGTGGTGAGCTGCTACCCAACGACCAAGACCTTCATCGTATTCGAATAATGGCCAGTCAACAACCCAAACAAAGTCGTAAACGCCCTTTGGAATAATGCCAGTTTCCTTAGCAAATTCACGACGAAGGTGGTTCAAACTGTCACAGCAGACCTTCCACTTATCAGCGATGAATACAACTAATTCTCCGCCTTCAAGATCGAATTCTTTCTTCAAAGCTTCCTTGTTTTCGTCAGTTAAGAAACGAGCAACAGGACCTGAGAATTCGCCACCTTCAAACTTAACCCAAGCTAAGCCCTTTGCATGGAAACGCTTGATGAATTCTGCCTTTTGGTCGATTTTCTTACGTGAGTATTCCTTAGCACCATTCTTAACAGCGATACCCTTAACAAAACCGCCATCAGCGATTGCACCTGAGAAGACTTTGAAGTCGCTGTCCTTAAAGATTGGGCTCAAGTCATGAATAAGCATACCGTAACGAGTATCAGGCTTATCACAACCGTACTTGTTCATTGAATCGGTCCATGAAATACGCTTAATTGGAGTCTTAAGGTCGATGCCCTTAACGTCCTTCATAATCTTCTTCAAAAGACCTTCAGTGTAGCCTTGAATAGTTTCTTCGTCTGCAAATGACATTTCCATATCGATTTGAGTAAATTCTGGTTGACGGTCACCACGAAGGTCTTCGTCACGGAAACAACGAGCCAATTGGTAGTACTTGTCAAAGCCAGCACCCATGAGCAATTGCTTGAACAATTGTGGTGATTGTGGAAGTGCGTAGAAGCTACCTGGGTAAATTCTTGATGGAACTAAGTAGTCACGCGCACCTTCTGGAGATGACTTACCTAAAATTGGAGTTTCAATATCGATAAAGCCATTTTCATCAAAGAATTCGTGAGTAGCACGCAAAATCTTTGAACGTAAGATAATAGCTTGTTGAACTTCTGGACGACGAAGGTCAAGGTAACGATACTTCAATCTAGTTTGTTCTGAAATTTCAACGCCATTCTTAATTTCAAATGGAGGGTTCTTAGCCTTGTTCAAAACAATAATATCAGTTGCGTCAACTTCAACTTGACCAGTCTTCATGTCAGGATTTACTTCTGAACGCTTAACTACCTTACCCTTAACTTGAAGTACGTATTCATTACCAAGTGAGTCTGCAATGTCCATTAACTTCTTACCAGAGTCCTTGTTAACAACAATTTGTACGATACCTGCACGGTCACGTAAATCGATAAATACCAAGTTACCAAGGTTACGTACACGTTGTACCCAACCATAAAGGTTTACATTTTCACCAATATATTTTTCAGTAATATTGCCACAATAATCTGTTCTTTTTTCGATTTTTTCCATTATTACTAGTCCTTTAATTCTTTCATTACTTTATTCATATCATTAATATCTTCAAGGCTAAGATCAATGGTCTTACCGTCAGCTAAACGCTTAACATTCAAGATGCCATTTTCAAGTTCTTTTTCACCTAAAGTGATTACATACTTGGCACCTTCACGGTCAGCCTTCTTGAATTGGCCCTTAAGCTTCTTCTGGTTAACATCAAAATCAGCTTCAAAGCCTTGCTTACGCAAGCTTCTAGCAATTTCGATAGCCTTTTGAGCAGTGCCATCACCGATATTAGTAATGAAGAAATCAATGCCTTTATTTTCAAACAAAGCTGGATTTTGCTTTTCAAGAACAAGCATTAATCTTTCTTCACCAATACCAAAACCTACAGCTGGAGTTTGTGGACCATTGAATTCTTCAACCAAATGATCGTAACGACCACCACCCAAAATGGTAGTTGCTGATTCCCAAAGACTCTTATCTTCAACCATGAACTCGAAAATAACGCCGGTGTAATAATCAAGACCACGAACCAAATCATCATCAATCACATAATCAATACCTAATTGATCAAGCATCTTCAAGATTGATTCAAAGTTAGCCTTAGAATTATCATCCAAGAAATCACGAATCTTAGGTGCATCTGGTAAGAACTTCTTATCACGATCATCCTTAGAATCCAAGATACGAAGAGGATTATCACGTAATCTTCTTTGAGAATCTTCTGATAATTCGTCCTTAACTGGAGTGAAGTAATTTACTAATGCATCGTGATAATCTTTACGAACTTGCTCATTTCCCAAAGTGTTGATGTGAAGTTGGTAGTTCTTAACGCCCAATTCTGCAAGCAAATCGTGACCCATCATAATGGTTTGAACATCAGAAAGTGGATTGCTTGAACCAAAACTTTCTACACCGATTTGGTGGAATTCACGTTGACGACCTGCTTGAGGACGTTCATATCTAAAAGTAGATTCCATGTAAAATACGTTAAATGGCTTTACTACTTCTGGTGCGTACATCTTGTCTTCAACGTAGGCACGAACTACGCCGGCAGTTCCTTCTGGACGAAGAGCAATATGACGACCACCTTTATCGTTGAAGTCATACATTTGCTTTTCTACGATTTCAGAACTATCGCCGCTTGAACGTGAGAAAATTTCGTAATTTTCAAAACTTGGCGTACGAATTTCACGGTAGTTGGCGCGGTTGAAGAAATTTCTTGCAGTTTCTTCGACCTTTTGCCATGAACCGGATTGTTCAGGCAAAATATCGACTGTACCTTTTGGTTTTTGTACTCTCATTTAATCATCCTTTTTTATTTTGATAACTTTAATAATAAAAAAAGCGCCCTTGAACTAAATCAAGGGCGCTCAAATTAGCACGGTACCACCTTTTTGGTTGCTGCGATTAACGCTCGCCAGACGATCCATTATCTGTTAAAGGTGTCACAGACCGCAATCTATCTGCTCTCTCACCACAATGAGCAGTCTCTTTAAATAGATCTTTGCTAATCTTCATTCTTTGTCATCGATAATTCTTTTTTAGCTTATATTTTTATTGTATTAAAGTCAACCTTTGAAAGCGATTTTCTCTAAAGATCTAACACAATTGTGAATGGACCATCGTTTTCTAAGCTAACTTGCATGTCAGCACCAAACTCACCGGTCTCAACATGGAAGCCATCTTGCTCAAGTTCTTTATTGAAATCTTCCCACAATTCCTTAGACTTAGGTGGACGCATAGCATCGACAAAGCTAGGACGGTTACCCTTCTTAGTGTTAGCCATTAGCGTAAATTGACTAACACTCAAAATTTCACCGCCAACATCTTTCAAAGATAAATTAGTCTTACCATTTTCATCTTCAAAAATACGCATCTTGGCAATCTTATCAGCTGCTTTTTTCACAACTGGAAGTTCATCCCCATTTTTGATGCCGACTAATAACATAAAACCCTTGCCAATTTTACCAACGGTTTTACCGTCGATATTTACTTGAGCATGGTTAACTCTCTGAATTACAACTCGCATTAATTATCTGACCTCTTAGTTTCATAAACATCTGGAATATCACGCAACTTGCTTAAAATCTCATCAAGCTGCTGTGAATTCTTAACTGCAACTGTCACATACATATGAGTAATGTTGTCTTCATTAACCTTACCTGAAATATTATTAATATTCTTAGTAAGTGAATTCAACTTATTAATTACATCACTGAGCAAGTTAGAACGATTGTAGCCAAAGACTTCGATATTCGCATTAAATGATTGAACGCTGTTTTCTTCAACATTCTCCCATTCAACATCAATTAAACGGCCTTGCTCTTCTGCTTCCTTAGTAATATTTCTACAATCGGTTCTATGGATAGTCACTCCGCGGCCTTTAGTAACATAACCGATGATCTTGTCACCAGGAACAGGGTTACAACATTTAGCTAAATGAAGCATCAAATCACTAACGCCTTGAATCATGACGCCATTCTTATGCTTGACCTTCATTGTAGAACTAGAGTTTTTCTTTGGTTGCTCATCTTGAATAGACTGCTGACCAGAATTAAGGATCTTTTCTTCTAATTCTTTTTGCTTTTGCTTCTCATCTTCACGACGCAAGTCAACCGTTAACCGGTTAACTACGGCTTGAGCTGATAAATCACCAAAACCAACTGCAGCATACAATTCTTCCTCAGTATGGTAGTTAAAGTGATCCAACAATTTTTCAACGTGCTCTTTATCCATGAAGTCTTTAGGAGCAAGTCCTTCTTCACGAATCATATTAGCTACCATTTGTTCACCGTGAGTGGTGCTTTCTTCACGGTCTTGGCCTCTGAAGTAACGACGGATCTTGTTACGTGCTCTTGAGGTCTTAACCATATCGGCCCAGTCACGTGAAGGAGTGGCATTAGTTTGCGTCATAATTTCAATGACGTCACCGTTTCTCAACTTGTAGTCAAGTGGAACCAACTTGTTATTTACTTTGGCACCAACCGCATGGCTACCTACTTGGGTGTGAATTGCGTATGCGAAGTCCAAAGTTACAGAACCCTTTGGCAATTCGTAAACTTCACCCTTTGGTGTGAAGACGTAAACACGGTCAGAGAAGATATCACTCTTAACTGACTTCATGAATTCGCCGGCATCTTTAGTTTCATCCTTCAATTCAAGAATTTCACGAACCATGTCTAGCTTTTCACCAGAAGAGCTTTCTTGCACACCAGTGAAGTTACCACGTTTGTATGCCCAGTGTGCGGCAACACCGTATTCAGCAACCTCATGCATTTGTTCAGTTCTAATCTGAATTTCTAGTGGACGACCGCCAGGTCCAATGATAGTTGTATGCAAGGATTGATAGCCGTTAACCTTTGGCATAGCAATATAATCTTTAAAACGCCCAGGCATTGGCTTCCATTCTGTATGCACAGCACCTAAAACAGCATAACAATCACGGACATTTTTCACAATTACTCGGACAGCAAGCAAATCGTAGATTTCATCAAAATCCTTATGCTTATTAACCATCTTTTTATAAATGGAGTAAATATGCTTAGGACGACCATAGATTTCATACTTAATGCCTAATTCATCCAAGGTCTTTCTCAGAGTCTTAATGGTATCAGCGATATACTTTTCTCTTTGACTTCTTTTAACATCCATTAAGTTAACGATGCGGTAGTAAGCCTCAGGATTTAAGTAGTGGAAACTCATATCTTCCAATTCCCACTTGATAGTACCAATACCTAATCTATCAGCTAGTGGTGCATAGATATCCATTGTTTCTGAGGCGATCCGGCGTTGCTTATCAGGACGCAAATGTTGCAAAGTATGCATATTATGCAAACGATCGGCCAACTTAACCATGATTACTCTCAAATCTTTAGCCATCGCAATTAACATTTTACGGTGATTTTCTGCTAAAAATTCTTGGTGAGACTTGTACTCATATTTGTTTAATTTGGTTACACCATCGACAATAAAAGCAACGTCTTCGCCAAATTTTTCCTTTAATTCATCATTGGTAACCGGTGTATCCTCAACAGTATCATGCAAAAAACCTGCAGCAATTGTATCCGGATCTAGGCCAAGCGTAGCCAAAGTTCCTGCAACTTGCGTTGGGTGAATAATATAAGGTTGTCCGGATGCCCGTTTTTGGCCAGCATGTGCTTTATTTGCAAATTCATATGCCTTCTCTACAAAAGCAACCTGATCATCATTCATATACTTTTTACAAGTATCAATCACTTGATCATGCGTCATTTCAATGTATTTAGACATTCTGGTCATCCCTTCTAACGGTAAATATTTTTATTCATTAAGCCAAAGGCTTCAATTATTAGATAAATCAAGCCAAACATTAAATTATATAAAGCAAATTTAGGCAGAATTGCTAAGCAAAAAATGATCGGCAACAATAAAAGCCACCATTTTTTAAGCTTTAATTTCAAGATTAAATTACCAACATGATAAGCGATCAAACTATTAATTATCATAAATAATATTCCCTCACGCCAAACAATTGACACGTGAAGAAGACTTGAAATGTAAGGCAAGATTGCCACTAAAATACTCCACCAGATAAGCGGCATCCATTGATAGGTGTTTAATTTTTTGATTATCGGAATGTTCTTAATTTTATCCCCTATTTTTCTCATTAAAAATTCGTGCCTCTCATCAAAGTTTAATTTAATTGATAATATTTTACCACGATTATTTTTCTTTTCTAGTGATAGCAAGTCCAACCCAACGACCTTGCTTCATGGTAAGATCAATCTTAAAACCATTTTCATCTAATGCTTTTTCAATCTTAGGCAATTGTAAGTAATCAATTCCTGAGAAGATAACCTGTCCACCTTCATTTAAGTGAGCATCCATTTGCGGAATAAGTTCAAGTAAAATTTCAGCTAAAATATTAGCCACGATAATATCAAATTTTCCATTTACATCTGCTAATAAGCTAGTTTTTTGAACACGAATATTTTTAATATCATTTAAAGCTGAGTTTTGTTCTGTGGCGGTCATTGATTCATCAGAAATATCAGTAGCTAAAATGTCTGTTGCACCAAGTTTTGAAGCAGCGATTGCCAAGATACCTGAACCAGTACCTACATCAACTACGCTAATTGGCTTCTTAACGATTGCGCGTTCAAGCCCCATCATTGCTAATTGAGTAGTCTTGTGATTACCGGTACCAAAGGCCAAACCTGGATCAAGCTTAATTAATTGTTGATCCTTAAAGGCAGGCTTATAGTCTTCCCATTTAGGAACAATAGCCAAGTGACGAGAGAAGTTGATCACATGGTAGTACTTTTGCCAAGCCGTGTTCCAATCTTGGTCTTCAATATAAGAGGTAGTAATTTTGGCATCCCCAATATTAAGACCATAGCCCTTAAGTTCTTGCATCTTTTCTTGGAACTTTTTAGCCAATTCATCTTTATCTGCTTCTTCATCAAAGTATGCGTAGAAATAAGTATCTTTAGGCAAATCCTTGATATCGTCCATATCAACAACAGTTGAATCATGTAGCCAGCCAGCTTGTTCAAAATCGCTGCGGTTTCTAGATTCAACACCTAAGGCATTCAAATTATCCATAGCATAAATGCTTAAAGCATCTTCTACTTCTTGACTAGTATCGATTTTAATAATTAATAATTTCATTATAGTAATCTCCTTTTGGGATTTTCTTTGTACAATGCTATCATGATAAAGGTGATAAATATGTCAAAGAAAAAGAATAAAAAAAACAAACTTGAAAAAACTTTAGTTGAAAAGATCTTAGATCAAAATAAGATCAAATATCGTCAAGCTTTATTTGCAGTCACCAAAGATAAAGGTGGCGTTGCACAGATGGACACTTCTATTCTAGAAGACAAAGAGCATTTAGTCTACAAAACGTTAGTCTGTGAAGGAAATAAAACTGGTCCATTAGTTGGTGTTGTTCCAATTACAGAGCACTTAAGCATGAAAAAATTAGCCAAAGTTTCTGGCAACAAAAAGTGTGAAATGCTTCCTTTGAAGAAATTAGCTAAAACTACTGGCTATGTTCATGGAGCTAATACGCCAATTGGCATTTACTTCAAAGAAAAACTACCTATTTATCTAGATGATTCTATGAAAGGCAACGAAGAAATTGCCGTTTCAAGTGGTGAATTAGGTAGAAGCGTTTTCTTAAATCCTGAAGACTTGGCAAGATTCTGTCATGCACCTTTTGTCGATTTAAAAGAATAAAAGCGTTTTCAAATAATTGAGTCATCATCTTCTTTTTATGTTAAACTATTCATGTACCACATATAGAAACATGACAGATATAGAAGAAGATGACTGAATTGAATATATTATTAGGAATTGTTGGTTTTACAGTTGCTATGCTTGCTGCATTTGTTGTTACAGCAGTGGCGATTTCGAATTAACCAAAAATAAAATTGATAACATATTACTGATATAAAAAGAGCAGCTTGATGTTGCTCTTTTTATTTGCCCTCTGTTATTAAATTAAAGTAATTTTTCTAATATTATTTTCTTATGGTTAGTCGACTCGCTTTTTACAGATTATTAGTTTTACAAAAGAATTACAATTATTGAGTATCATTGTTATTTTTTGTGCTAAGTTAAAAGTGTTAAAGCTGATAATAAACGTTATATAACTTTTAATATCTAATCTTTCAAATTTCTAAAATACAAGGAGTTTAAGGAATGAAACATAAAAATGATTTAAGCTTCAACGCTAAACTTAACGGTAAGCAAAAATTTAGTTTTAGAAAATTATCTGTTGGTTTAGCTGCTGTTGCTCTCGGCACTACCTTTTTCTTAAGTAATGGTCAACTTGTTCATGCTGATGTTGAAAATAATACTCAAACTTCAGAGGCAAAAACTGAAGAAGTTGATAGTCAATCTCAATCAACTCCAAATCAAGATGAACATGTAGAAAAAGTTGATCAACCTAGTCAGTCTCAACAAGTAAAGGAAGAAAATAATTCTACTGCAGCTAATGAACAAACTGCTGCAAGTAAAAATGATGAAGCAACTGCTACTTTAAAGATTAAAAAACAGCCTTCATTAACTGATCCTAAATTATTAGCAGAAAATAAAACTCAAAGGAATTTAGATAATTCTACTAAGGTAGAGACTATTTATGATACTTCAACTGAAGACCAACAAAAGCACTCTGTCATCGGTGGTCAAGGTTAGGTCAAAGTTGAAGTTACTAGTCCTGAATTTCAAGATGTTAAAAAAGGGGGATAAATATTCCGTACAATTTGGATCAGTTCAAAACTTTAACTATGATCAAACACCGCTTGCTGATGATTCATCATCTAAATTTGAAATATCAAATAAAGGAAAAGGTCTTTTCGAATTAACTGCAAAAAATAATTATGATCATGGCAAGTTTGACATAACTGCATCTGTTATGCCTAAAGAAATAGTTACAGAAAAACAGAAAAACAAGCACAAACTGCTACTGTAAATGAAGTAATCAAAGGCTACTACGAAATTGGTCCTAAAGCTCAAAACTTTACAGGCATCAGTGATCCTAATGCGGTAGTTCCAGCAAATGCTGAAACAGCATCCCCTAACTACACAGCTTCAGTTTCATATACCAGAACAAGAACCATTGATTTAGTTGAGGATCCTAACGGCACTTCTACTAAATGGTCAGATTGGTCAGTCCAAGACAATCAATCCTTCCCTGCTATCTCATATGATAACGGTATTATTAAGAATCAAATTTCTGATAACTATTACCTGAACAAGAATGGTGTAGTACATATTATTGGTACTGAGGATGGATTTAAAGTTACTGCTGATTCTAATGGTATTTCAGCAATTACCCCATCTTCTGATTTCTTAAGCAGTTTAGTTGCTAAAAACAATAATCAAGGTTCTGCTCAAATCAACGTTTGGATACCTTATACTCTTCATGAAAACATCACTGTTCATTATATTGATGAAGACACTAATGCTGAAATCACCCATAATTCTAATAATAAAGTCGATGCTTCTAAATTGGCTGATCCTCAAAATTATCAAAACGGCATCCCTAATACAACTGTTACAAATCGAACTCAATCAGTTATCGGATACTTAAAAGGATTAGGGTATCAATTTGATAAAGAGGCTACTGAGGGGCAACAATCTAATCATGTAAAATCATTAGGCAATAAGTTCACTTTTAACCTCAGCGAGAAAAACTTTAAAGGTAACAACGGTGTGAATGCATGGAATAGCAAAGATTTGTCCTTTGACAACACAGAGAATCCAAACGATCAGAATTATTACGTTTACCTTTACCATGCAGTTCGCACTGATCACCAATATAAGTCAGTCAAAGAACGCGTATCTTACTACTACGAAAATGGTCCAAAGCAAGGTCAACCTGTTCCAGATCGTTTCCAACCTAAAGACTATGATCTTTACTTTGTTCGAATCCAAGATGTTGATCTGGTTACCGGTGCCAAAAAGGATTGACTAATTGGTCACTTGATGCTAAGAAGACTAGCACTAATAACAATGGTCTTTCATTCAAAGCAATTCCATTTAAAGATCTTTACCAAGAATTAGATGATGGTTATACCATTGATCCTAATGGTAAATTTATCATTACTGATAACACTGGTAAGCATGAAAGTGAACAAGCTCTAATTGTCAAAGGCGAAAATGGTAAAATCAAAGTAATTCCATTTACTAATGATGAAATCACCAACTTACCAGAAAATGGCGTAATTGGTATTCAAGTTCCATATGCTGTAGTTATCCCTACTCCAGGACCAGAACCTAAACCAGAGCCCAAGTCACAACCTAAGAAGCCCGAACCTAAACCAACTCCTAAGCCAACTCCAGAACTAGATAAGCCTGTAACTCCTACTCCAACTAAAACGCCTAAACACAAGAAACGTACTCCAAAGAAGAATCACTCATGGAGTTCTAACCATAATCCAAATGGTGAAAATTTAGACCACAACAAGAAGAGAGACTACAGCTTTAACTACGTTCCAAAGGGCGAAGACTACAACCACAATATTGGACCAAAGGGTCAGAATATCCCTACTAACCAAAGTTTGACCTCTTCAAAAGCAGACCATAACTCTGCTTCCACCAACACTCTTCCAGAAACTGGTGAAAAGAAGTCTAACTTAGGCGTAATTGGATTAAGCTTAGCAGCTGTAGCTGGTTTAATGGGACTTGCTATTAAAAAGCGCAAGGATTAAATAAATAGAGTAGAGGGAGTTTAATTCTCGCCCCTCTCATTGCACCGGACGTACGGTT